>JBOIAZ010000026.1:0-7599 GCA_050739175.1 Gammaproteobacteria bacterium | reverse complement strand
GCGTTGGAATAGCCGATGTTGAGTATGGCCGACCCGGCCGCGCCGCTCATGCCCTGCTCGATGGCGCCGATGGTTACCGTTCCGCCGCTGGGTGGGAGACCGGGGGCGGTGTACAGACCGCTGGAGGAGATGGTGCCGATCGTGGCGTTGCCGCCGGTCAGACCATTTACCTGCCAGATGAACGTCGTGCCGCCATCGCTGGCCGTGGCGGTCATCTGCTGGGTGGAACCCGCGAGCACCTGGATACCCGAGGGCGATACGCGCACGCCCGGCGATCCCGAAAAACCGCCGGAACCGCCGCAGGCGGCGAGTGCCAACACCGCGGCGGCCAGGACGGAAGATTTCAAGCCGAGCGACATAGAAGATTTTCTGCAAGCCGGGATGGGGATTCTATACCCGCGTGCCGGCCGCACCGCTTTACTGCAACTTGAGTTCCACAGTGTAGGCCACGCTCAGGCCGAAGATCCCGAATTCCAGATAAGTGCCGGCGGCACCGCCGAAATTGCCCGAGAGGGGCGCGGAACTCAGGAATCCCAGGCCATTCATGACGCCCGGGCAGCCGCTGCCGGTCGCGGTGTAATTCACGTAGAAGAGATTGGATTGCGGATCCTGCTGCACCACGCTGCCGCTGAGGGTACAGCCATTGGCGTCGTTGCCGGTGAAGCTGCCGTTGCTGCCGAAGGTAAGATCGGCCGCGATGCTGGTGTTGCCCAGGTAAAAACCATCCCACTGGCCCTGCAGTCCCGCGACGGACGGCGTTCCGGTGTACGGGCTGCTGGTGGTCAGGTTGAATGTGCCGTTCAGGCCGGTGGCCAGGCCGGTGGTGGGATCAATTGCAGTCAGCGTGGCCTGCATTGCCGTGGAGGTGCTGGTGGATGCGTACTCTCCTTTTGCCAGGAATGTCACCACGCCCGTGCTTTTGGGGAAGTTCGTGCCGGGCGCGGGGCTTCCGATCAGCAGGGAGGTGAACGGCGTGGTATTGGGCACGGATTGCAGCATGAACACGTTGCCCTGGCCGTCGGCAAAATAACCGAAGCCTCCCGCAGACACGGCTCCGGTGACCGGCACCTGACTGCCGCTGTTGAGGCTGTAGGTTCCCGACCATGGGCCTGGGACCACAAACAGAATCGCCGCGGGGGTGCTGGGCGAACTGCTGGAACCTCCGCAGCCTGCGAGTACAGCGGCCGCCAGCAGCAATGCAAGAACCGTGAAACTTTTCATGACCATGAATATTCGCGCCTCTGTGCCACTTGCAGCAATCTGCGTAACGGTACGCCGCCCGCTCAGTACTGGCTGACCAGCAAACCGGTTACCGGAGAACCGCTTACGCCCAGCAATATTGCCGATCCGGCCGAGATCGGGTAGAAAACGAAATTGGTGCTGGCACCGCCGTTGGTGGTCAGGGTCATCAGCCCGCGCGTCGAGGTGGTGCTGGTTGCCGACGTTATCGAGTAAATCCCGGTGACCGACAGCTGGCCGGATGCGGTGCCGTTGGCATTCTGGTTCTCAAACCCGATGATGGCGCCCAGTCCGTTGAGACTCAGCAGACCGACCGCGAGATTCGGCGTGGCGCCGGCCGGACTCGCCAATGACAGGGTGAAGTTCCCGTTGTACGCCACGGCGGAAAAGCCACCGAACTGCAGGAGCAACTGGCCGCTGGCATTGATGCCGGGGTCGCTCGACAGCAGGAACGCGGAAATCGGCGTGATGGCGTAATACACGTAATTATTGCTACCGTTGGCGCCGCTCAAGGTAAGCGTGCCGCGGCCATTGCTGCCAAAAGCAAAACTGCCGGTCAGCGCCGGGTTGTTAGCGAGAGTCCCGGCCACGTTGAGGTCCGAGGTTCCGGCGCTGATGGTGCCGGCGGTAGTGGTATTGGTCGCGAACCCGCCGGCCGCCCCGTAGGCGGCGCTGCCGCTGCTGCCGGAGGCGTAGAAAACATAGCTACCCGCGAGCGTGGTGCTCGCGGTTACCGATTGCTGCTCGAACGCCGACCCACCGAGGTTGCCCTGGGCATCGGTCTCGATGAATTCCAGCTGCCCGGGTGACACGATGTAGAAACTGTAAGTACGGGTACCGGCCGCATCGGTGAAGCTCGCGGTGCCGCGTGCATTGCTGCCGATACTGTAGGAGCCGCTGAACGGCTCATTGACAATGCTGCCGGCCGTGTTCAGGTCCTGTTCCGCGAAGCTCAGGGTGGTCGATCCGTCGGTCACGAAGGTGCCGACGGCGTTGAGGGATTGGCCGGAGGCATCACTGCCGCTGAAACTGAACACGTAGGGCGCGTCCAGGCTGGTTAATGCCAGCGCCGCGGACTGTTGGGGATAGAAAAGGCCGCTCGCGGCCGTGCCGTTATCCGTGCGCATGACCACCGCCTGTCCCTGGGTATTGAACGTGAAGTCCAGGGTGATGCTTCCCTGCGAGCTGGTGAACGTGGCAATGCCGATGCCGCTGGCATCCATGAAGTAGCTGCCGTTGAACGGCAGTGCCTGCGATACCCCGGCGGGTCCGTTGATATCTTCCACACCGTTGCTGATCTGACCGTTGCTGGCGGTAAAGCGGCCGACCACGGCCCACGGGCTGCCGGATTGCGCCCCCGTGAGGGTGAACACGTAGTTGCCGTTCAGCGAGGCGTTGGAAAACGTGATGCCGATCGTTAGCGAGGTCGCGGCCCCCGGATAGGCTTGCGGCGAGGCACTGATGACTACCGCGCCGTTGGAAGTGGGCATATTCGGGGCGGTATACAGCCCTTGGGGTGTGATGGTGCCGACGATGCTGTTGCCGCCGGGGATGGAATTCACGTACCACAGCACCGTGGTGTTGCTGCTGTTGGAAACCACGGCATTGAGCTGCAGGCTGCTGCCGGCCGCAATCGTGGTGGCTACCGGGGCCACCAGGGTGATGGTCGGCGTGACCACCTGCGAACTGCCGCCGCCGCAGCCTGCAAGCATCAGCAGCAGGGTCACCAGGCAAAATTTTCTTGACAGCGCAAGCATGCGGTATGTGGCTCCTGTGGTGTCGCTGCGCCGGAACTGAGCAACGCTCCGGTGCGGTTAAAGTTTACGCGCGGCTGTCGGGCCGATGCGGATAACAGCCGGCATCAAGCCACGTGGACCAGGCCTGCGGCCTGTTGGTCGGCGTGGTAGGACGAACGTACCAACGCCCCGCTGGCCACGTGCTGGAAGCCGATTCCATATCCGTAGGCTTCAAGGTACGCGAATTCCTCCGGGGTTGCATAGCGCACGACCGGATGATGGAAGCGGCTCGGTTGCAGATATTGTCCGACCGTCAGCATGTCCACGCCGTGGGCGCGCAGGTCGTTCATCACCGCCTGGATCTCCTCCAGGGTTTCGCCCAGTCCCAGCATCACGCCGGATTTGGTCGGCACCTGGGCCTGTGCCTGTTTGAAACGTTGCAGCAGGGCCAGCGAATGCCGGTAATCGGAGCCGGGGCGCACTTCGCGGTACAGACGCGGCACGGTTTCAAGATTGTGGTTGAACACGTCGGGCGTGGCTGTGTGCATCAATTCCAGCGCCACATCCATGCGACCGCGGAAATCCGGCACCAGCACCTCGATCCGGGTCTGCGGACTGCGCGTGCGGATGGCGCGGATGCAGGCGACAAAATGCCCGGCACCGCCGTCGCGCAGGTCGTCGCGGTCCACCGAAGTGACGACCACGTATCGCAGGTCCATGGCCTGGATGGTACGTGCCAGGTTCAGCGGCTCTTCGGCGTCGAGCGCCGCCGGCCGGCCGTGGGCCACGTCGCAGAATGTGCAGCGCCGCGTGCAGATGTCGCCCATGATCATGAAGGTGGCAGTGCCCTTGCCGAAGCACTCGCCGATGTTGGGGCAGGACGCCTCTTCGCACACGGTGTGCAGATGATTGGCGCGCAGGATGTGTTTCAACCGTGCGACTTCCGGCGTGGCCCAGGAACGCACCCGGATCCAGGCCGGTTTGCGCAGCGGCGTCACGGTCGGCTCGATCTTGACCGGAATGCGCGCCATTTTCTCGGCCGCACTCAGCTTCTGGCCGGGTTCGAGCCGGGCGCGGGCAGGCGGCTGGGTTTCAGTCACACTTATTCCTCAGGACAGGCCGGCAGCGCGGCTGCCCGATGACCATGGCCGCGTATTGTACCCCAGGCTTTTGACCAGCCTGGGTTTGAGCACTTCCGCGACGCGGGCGACATCCGCCGGACCACCCAGATCCCGCACCTGCGTCATTTGCAGACCGCGGTAGCCGCAGGGATTGATGCGTGCGAATGGCTCCAGGTCCATGGCCACGTTGAACGCCAGGCCGTGATAAGTGCAGCCGTGCCTGACGCGCAGACCCAGCGAGGCCAGCTTGCGTCCGTCAGGCGTGTAAACGCCGGGGGCTTCGCGTTTGGCGTGCGCCGGAATGCCGAATTCCGCGAGTGTCTCGATGACGCTGCGTTCGATGGCTTCCACCAGTGCGCGCACGCCAAGACCCAGGCGTCTCAGGTCCACGAGCGGGTACACCACCAGTTGGCCTGGACCGTGGTAGGTCACCTGGCCGCCGCGGTCGATGTGCATGACGGGGATGTCGCCGGGTGCGAGCACATGCTCGATCTTGCCCGTGAGACCCAGGGTGAACACCGGCGGATGCTCCAGAAACCAGATTTCATCGCGGCGCTCGGGGCCGCGGCTCGCGGTGAATTCCTGCATGGCCCGCCAGGTGGGCTCGTAGTCCACGCGGCCGAGATCGCGCAGTCGCGGCGGCTCGAGGACGCGCATCACAGTGCCACGAGCACGTGCGGGTTGCCGCTGAGCGCGCGATAAAGTGTATCCAGTTGCTCGCGGCTTTCGGCGGTGAAGTTCACCGTGAGCGACACGAAGCGGCCGGCAGAGCTCGCCTGACGCGTCACGCTCAGGGACTCCATCGGCGCCACGTGCTCCGAAATAATCGCTGCGACCGCGGCGTGAAACTCGTGCGTGTCCCGGCCCATGATCTTCACCGGGAATTCCACCGGAAATTTCAGGCTTGGATTCTGGTTCACGGTGTCAGGCAAGGGCCAGTTGCTGCTTGTGCTGCTGAAACAGTGTGTACACGCGCCGCCAAAGCGCTCCCGGCCGTCCGTCACCGACCGCCCGGCCGTCCAGCTCGGTGACCGCGTACACCTCGCGGGTCGAGCTGGCAAACCAGATCTCCTCGGCCTTGCGCACCTGCGCTGCGGGGATGCGCGCCTCCCGGCACGCCATATGCTGCTGCTGCACGAGTTGCAGCACCACGTCGCGGGTGATGCTCGGCAGCAGATCCTGGCTCTTGGGCGGCGTGAGGATGACGCCCTCCTGCACGATGAACAGGCTGCTGGCAGTACCTTCGGTGGCGTAGCCGTCGCGCACCAGCAGGGCTTCATGGCAATGCGCATCCACGGCCGTCTGGCGCAGCAGCACATTGCCGAGCAGTGCCGTGGTTTTGATGTCACAGCGCCGCCAGCGGATGTCTTCCAGGGTGATGGCGTGCGCACCGTGGTGCAGCAGTTCCGCGGGCAACGGCGCGAGCGGCGTGCACATGGCGAACACGGTGGGCGCCAGGTCGCGTGGGAAACCATGATCGCGGCTACGGTCGGCACCGCGGGTGACTTGCAGGTACAGCGCCTGGTCGCGGCCGCCGTTTTTCTGCACCAGTTGGTTCAGCAGCGTGGACCATTCATCTGCGCGGTGCGGATTGCGCAGACGGATGCCATCGAGACTGGATTGCAGTCGCTGCAGGTGAGCGGACAGGTGAAACAGCCGGCCCGCGTACGCGGGGATGACTTCATAGACTCCGTCGCCGAACAGGAAGCCGCGGTCGAGCGGTGAAATGCGTACTTCCGCGAGCGGCTGGTAACCGCCGTTGAAGTAAGCCAGCGGCAGCGGATCTGCCATTATTTTTTCGTGAACCACAGGCGCACGCTGTCGATGATGCGCCTGAAAATGTTGCCCTCGGGCACGGCATGCAGGGTGTAGAGCGGCGCATCCAGCAGTGTCTTGCCGTCATAGCTCACCTCAACCTGGCCGGCCGGTGAGCGCGCCGCGATCGGCGCCACCAGGCCGGCGGGCGTTTGCAGGCGGGCGCTCAACTGGGCCGACGTTCCTTTGGGAACGGTGATGTACAGGTCATGCAGCACGCCGACCGGCACGCGGCGGTCCGCGCCCTTCCATGCCTTGATCTCGGTGACGGCGGTACCGGCGGCATACAGCCGGCGGGTCTCGTAGAAATTGAAGCCGTAGTTCAACAGCGCTTCATCATCAGTGGCGCGCGCTTTTTCCGAGGGTGTGCCCATGACCACGGCGATCAGGCGCATGCCGTCCCTGAGCGCCGAGGTCACCATGCAGTAGCCGGCGGAATCCGTGAAGCCCGTCTTGAGACCGTCCACGGACGGATCCGTAAACAGCAGCGACACACGGTTTGACTGCGTGATGCGGTCCCAGGTGAAGGTTTTCTCGGAGAAGAACCGCCGGTAATAGTCCGGAAACTGGTTGATGATGGCCTGCGAAAGCAGCGCAAGATCATGCGCCGAGGTGTGGTGGGCCGGATCGTTGGTCAGGCCGGAGGCATCCACGTAGTGGGTGTTGCGCATCCCCAGCCGTTTGGCATACTCGTTCATGAGTCCCACAAAGCTGTCCTCGCTGCCGCCGACGCGCTCCGCCAGCGCCACCGAGGCGTCATTGCCGGATTGCACGATCACGCCCTGCAGCAGGTTTTCCACGCTCACCTGGCTGCCGACATTCGCGAACATGCGCGATCCGCCCATGCGCCAGGCCTTGACGCTGACCGTGACCGACGTGTCGAGGCTGATCACGCCGTCCTTGAGCGCGTTGAATACCACGTACACGGTCATGAGCTTGGTGAGGCTGGCCGGTTCGGTTTGCAGATCCGGGCTGCTCGCTGCCAGCACCTGGCCGCTGTTGGCATCCATGAGCACGTAGCTCCTGGCCTGAAATTGCGGCGGCGCGGGAATCGGCAGCGCCTGCGCGGCGCCGGCACAGGCACACAGCAGGCCGAGGGCGGAGGCAATGAAATGCTGGCTTCTCAAGGCAATACCTCGTGGCAACGGGCGGGTAAAAATGCGGCCGGTTCGCGCCGGCCAAGTGTGCAATTTTAACGCGAGCGCGTGCAGAAACCTACGCTTTCCGGCTACGGGATCACGACTTGCGCGTCGCCAAATCCGAGTGTGCCGAGTTGCGCGGTAAGCGCGTCCACCCGGCTGATATCCGGAATCGGGCCAATGCGCACCTTGTACAAGGTGATGCCGTTCTGGAGTTCGGGAAGTATGAACACCGGACCCACGGAAGCGGCACGCAGGCGCGCGAGCACGCGTGTAGCGTTGCTCTCGGTGGCGAAGGCACCGACCTGCACGAAGAGTTGCGGCTGGCTGGCGACGCCGGTCGCGGCCGGCGCGGCACCCGCAGGCGGCGGCAGGTTGCTGCCCGGTCCGGCGGGCGCTTGCGGTTCACCGGGGGTGACTGCGGCCACATCCACGAGCGCGGTGCCGGTGCCGAGCATGCCGATGCGTGCGGCCGCGGCGTAGGACAGGTCGATGATGCGGTTGGCGACAAACGGCCCGCGATCGTTGACCTTCACGATCACGCTTTGC
>JBOIAZ010000025.1:0-15583 GCA_050739175.1 Gammaproteobacteria bacterium | reverse complement strand
AACTATTGCTAGTGGCGATTCCAAGTGTATTGGCTAACAGTTGCTCGCCAGGGCTACTTGCTTCGTTCGCCAAGACCGTCGTCTCGTTCAAAAGCTGAACAACCTCGCCATTAAAAACAAAGCAGTGATTCTTAACGCGATAGGGATTTACGGTCGTTATATCCTGTTGTTCAAATCTTCCTCGACAGTACTTCTGTGCATATTGTCCTCCCTTGACGTCCAAACCAGAGACAGAATAACTGGCGGCATCGTGAGGGTCAAAGCCAGCCTGTTTCCAGGAGATCATCTGTTTGGCTAGGTCATTCGGTGGGTTATTACGGTATTTCGCCGCAAACACCGCCCAATTCGATATCTCATCGCTCGTAAAACCTGAATTCCTCAAGGAAAGGATGATATCTGGTGATGTATAAGACTTGACCAAGATTCCAGCATGCGCTGGGGAGAATCCAGCATCCTTCCACGATTTCGCATCTTCCGCAGTTGGCATGTCTCCTGGAGCGTCATCCGTACCGGTAAAACCGGCCTTGGCCCATGCAACTGCATCATTGTAATTAAACCCTTGAATACCATATGTCCTTCCCAGATCGGTAGTACCGACACTCAAAAATGAACAGGCTTGCTGCTCTGAAAAACCATAGCGTTCCATCATCTGAGCGTCAAATTGATCGCAGGGTGTTTCCGCTGCAACTGCAACGCCTGCAAGGAAAATAGCTGCACTTCCCACCAGCAACCAGGAAATGTGTTTTACATTCAGCATAGATACCTCGTTGCGGAATAATCAGAGACAGACCACGGTTATCATTCCTTGGTCATTGTACAACCGACCCGCTTCGGAGTCTGGGGGCAGTTTTCAGAAGGCAATGACCCGGGCACACAGCGCCATGAGCGGCCCCGGCAGGATGCCGAGCACCAGCACCGCGATGCCGTTGGCTGACAACACCCAGCGCATCTCCAGCGGGCAACTGATGGGTTTGGCATCTTCGGGCGGCTTGTCGAAGTACATGAGCTTGATGACCTTGAGGTAATACCAGGCGCTGATTACCGCGAACACCACCGCCACCACCGCCAGCCACACCATGTGCACGTCGATTACCGCGCGCAGCACGTAGAGCTTGGCGAAGAACCCCACGAACGGCGGCACGCCCGCCATGCCGAACATCACGAACATCATCATCCACGCGAACCAGGGGCTGCGGTCATTCAGGCCGCGGAAATCCTCGAGCCGGTCCGCCTCAAAGCCCTTGCGCGCCAGCAGGATGATCATGCCGAAGGCCGCGGCCGCCATGATCACGTAGGTGATCACGTAGAACATCGCCGCGCGGTAGCCTTCGGTGGTGCCTGCAAGTATGCCGAGCAGGATGAACCCGACATGCGACACATTCGAATAAGCCAGCATGCGTTTCAGGTTGGTTTGCATCAGCGCCACGATGCTGCCCACGCCCATGGACAGCACCGCCAGTACCGTGAGGATCAGGTGCCACTCAAGCTTCAGCCCTCCCAGGCCCTCGACCAGCAGGCGGATGAACAGCGCGAAGATTGCGATTTTGGGCAATGCGCCCACGTACAGGGTCACCGGCGTGATCGCGCCTTCGTACACGTCCGGCAGCCACATGTGGAACGGCACGGCTTCGAGTTCGAAACACAGGCCCACGATCACGAACCCGAGCGCCAGCATGATGCCGATGTTGACCAGCGAGGATTCCGCGATGTGCATGCCGAGCGCCGTGAGGTCCAGCGTGCCCGAGGCGCCATACAGCAGCGAGAACCCGTAAAGCAGCGTGCCCGAGGCGATGGCCCCCAACACGAAGTACTTGATGGCGGCCTCCGATCCGACGGGCGAGTCGCGGTCCATGGCCACCATGGCGAACAGGCACAGCGCCAGCAGTTCCAGCCCCAGGTAGATGGTGATGAAATTGTGCGCGGAAATGATCACCATCATGCCGAGCATGCCGAACAGGCCGAGCACGTAGAATTCACCCTTGAACAGGCTGCGGTCGCGCAGGTAGCCGCGCGAGTACACAAAGGTGACCGCCACCATCAGGTACACGAACAGCTTGAGCACGTTGCCCATGTGATCGTTCACGAACATGTCGTGAAACGTGAGCAAGGGGGCCTGTGCGGATACCGCGAACGTCAGCCACGCGGTCGCCACCACGGTGGCAATCGACAGCCAATGGATGACATCGCGCCACCGGTCGCTGAGGAAAACGTCCACGACCAGAATGAAGCACGCCATGCCGGCCACGAAGATCTCCGGCACGATGGGAGCAAATGAAGGCAACGTCGACACCATGCTCTGCTTGTCCCTAGAGTTTCGAGATCGTGGCCTGATGGATCAGGTTGGTCACCGAGGCATGCATCACGTTCAGCAACGGCTCGGGATACACTCCCAGCCAGATCACCGCCACCGCCAGCAGGCCCAACACCACGAATTCGCGCTTGTTGAGGTCCTGCATCTTGGCCACGTGCTCATTGCCCACCGGCCCGAACAGCACGCGCTTGATGAGCCACAGGGTGAAGGCCGCGGCCAGAAACAGCGTGAAGGCCGCGCCGAACGCCACCCAGAAGTTCGCATGCATGGTGGCCAGGATCACCATCCATTCGCCAACGAAACCCGAGGTGCCGGGCAGCGCCACGTTGGCCATGGCAAACAGCACGAAGAAGAAGGCAAAAGCCGGCATGAGATTGATGACGCCGCCATAGGCGCTGATTTCGCGCGTGTGCAATCGGTCGTACATCACGCCGATGCACAGGAACATCGCGCCCGAGACAAAGCCGTGTGAGATCACCTGTACCATGCCGCCTTCCATGCCCATGGCCGCCGCGTCCTGGTTCGCAGTTCGCGCCAGGATCAGGAATATGATGAAGAACCCGAGCGTGCAGAAACCCATGTGCGCGACCGAGGAATACGCCACCAGCTTCTTCATGTCGGTCTGCACGATGCTGACGAAGCCGATGTAGATGATGGCCACCAGCGACAGTCCGATCATCAGCCACATGAGCGCGTGACTGGCATTGGGCGCAATCGGCAGGCTGAAGCGCAGAAAGCCGTAGGTGCCCATCTTCAGCAGGATCGCGGCCAGGATCACCGAGCCGCCGGTAGGCGCTTCCACGTGCGCCGCCGGCAACCAGGTGTGCACCGGCCACATCGGCACCTTGACGCCGAAGGCCACCAGGAACGCGATGAAGATCAGCACCTGCGCGGTCATGCCGAGCGGCATCTGCTGGAAGGCCGCGATGCTGAAGCTGCCGGCCTGCAGGTACAGATAGATGATGGCGACCAGCATCAGCACCGAACCGAAAAACGTATACAGGAAGAACTTGAGCGTGGCATAGATACGGTGCGGCCCGCCCCAGATGCCGATGATGATGAACATCGGGATCAGCATGCCTTCCCACAGCACGTAAAACAGCAGCGCGTCCATGGACGCGAACACGCCGTTCATGAGTCCCGCCATGATCAGAAACGAGGCCATGTACTGCGCGAGCTTGTACTGGATGACTTCCCAGCCCGCGATCACCACCAGTACGGTCATGAAGTTGGTGAGCAGGATCAGCGGCATGGAAATGCCGTCCACGCCGAGACTGTAGTGCACGTTGAAAGCGCCGATCCAGTTGGCCTGCTCCACGAACTGCATGGCCGCGGTGTGGGTGTTGAACTCGCTCCACAGCGGAAGACTCATGGCAAACACCACCACCGAAAACAGCAGCGCCAGCCAGCGCACCGCGGCCGGCCACGCGCGCCCGGCGAGCAGCACCACGCAGCCGCCGATGATCGGCAGCCACAACATGGCGCTCAGGATGGGGAAATGCGCGGGCATCGGCTATTCCTCTTTTTATCGCAGCAACAGCCAACCGAGCAGTGCGCACAGGCCGATGATCATCACGAACGCATAGTGATACAGGTAACCGGTCTGGCCGCGGCGCAGGATGCGCGAGAACCAGCCCACGGCCCTGGCGCTGCCGTCCACGAGCACGCCGTCAATCACCCAGCCGTCGCCACCGATCCACAGCAAGCGGCCGAGGACACGCGAGCCCGCTTCCACGAACAAGGCGTAGGCCTCGTCGAAATAGAACTTGTGCAGCAACAGCAGGTACGGCGGACGGAGCAACCGCGCCAGCACCGCCGGCCAGGCGGGCCTGAAAATATAAAACACCCAGGCCACCGCGAGGCCGGCCAGCGCCAGCCATAAAGTCGGCGACGCCACGCTCGCCGCCACCATGGCGCCGGCGCCGTGAAATTCCCCGGCCAGCTTCTGCATCACGTGGTGCTCCGGAGCCACGTAAATTGAGGTGCCGAAGAAATCGCCGTACAGCAGCGGCTTGATCGTCAGCCAGCCGATGACCACGGAGGCAATGCCGAGCAGCACCAGCGGTACGGTCACCACCCAGGGCGATTCGCGCGGCGCATGCGGCAGATGACCGGGCGCCAGTTCCTCGTGGCCCCCGTGAGCGGCATCATGCTCGACCACGAAGCGCTCCTTGCCGTGGAAGGTCATGAACACGCAGCGAAAAGTGTACAGGCCGGTGACGAAAGCCCCCAGCAGCACACACCAGTAGGCGAACACCGCGCCGCTGCGCTGCGAGTCATGCACCGCGTCAATGATGGTGTCCTTGGAAAAGAATCCGGCGAAACCCGGGAAGGCGATGAGCGCCAGCGAACCTGCGAGAAAAGTGAAATACGTGACGGGCATGTACTTGCGCAGGCCGCCCATGTTGCGCATATCCTGGTCATGGTGCATGGCCATGATGACCGAGCCGGAGCCGAGGAACAGCAGCGCCTTGAAAAACGCATGCGTCATGAGATGGAAAATGCCGGCCGCATAGGCCGACGCCCCGAGCGCGGCCGCCATGTAACCCAGCTGCGAAATGGTGGAATACGCGATCACGCGCTTGATGTCGTTCTGCACGATGCCCACCAGCCCGAGGAAAAACGCGGTGATCGCGCCCACGATCATCACCACTGAGAGCGCGGTATCGGACAACTCGAACAGCGGCGACAGCCGCGCCACCATGAAGATGCCGGCAGTCACCATGGTGGCCGCGTGGATCAGGGCGGAGATCGGCGTCGGGCCCTCCATGGAGTCCGGCAACCACACGTGCAGCGGCACCTGCGCGGATTTGCCCATTGCACCCACAAACAGCAGGATGCAGATCACGGTCGGCACCGACCACGCCAGGCCGGAGAACAACTCGATGTGCTGGCCGGTGAGCGTCGCGGTGTGCGCGAACACCTGGGCGTAATCCAGGCTGCCGGAATAGGCGAGCACCATGGCGATGCCGAGGATGAAGCCGAAATCGCCGACGCGGTTTACGATGAAGGCTTTCAGTCCGGCGCGTATCGCCGTGGGACGCGTGTACCAGAAGCCGATCAACAGGTAGGACACCAGGCCCACCAGTTCCCAGCCGATGAACAGCTGCAGGAAGTTGTTGGCCATCACCAGTATCAGCATGGAAAACGTGAACAGCGAGATGTAACTGAAAAACCGCTTGTAGCCCGGGTCTTCCGCCAGGTAACCGATGGTGTAGATGTGCACCATGAGCGACACGAAACTCACGACCGTCATCATGAGCGCGCTCAGGCGGTCAATCAGGAAACCGATGTTGAATTGGATGTTGCCGATGCTGCCCCAAGCGTAGAGATTGATGTCGTAGCTGTCCATGCCCGCGAACACCATCTGCCACAACACCCAGGCGGACAGTGCGGTGGACAGCGCCACGGCGAGAATCGTGAGCACGTGCGCAGCCCAGCGCGGGATGAACCGCATGCCGCAGCCCACGATGATCGCGGCAGTCAGCGGCGCCAGCACGATGGCGACCAGAATCATGGGCAGAAATGCGTTCATGTCAGTGTTTCAGGCTGTCGATGTCGTCCACGTTGATGCTGCTGCGGTTGCGGAACAGCACTACCACGATGGCCAGACCGATGGAGGCTTCCGCGGCCGCCACCGTGAGGATGAAAAACACGAATACCTGGCCGGAAATGTCGTTCAGGTAGCGCGCGAACGCGATGAAATTGAAGTTTGCGGCCAGCAACAGCAGCTCTACGCACATCAGCAGCAGGATCACGTTCTTGCGGTTGAGAAACACGCCCGCCAGGCCGATGGCGAACAGCGCACCGCTCAGGGCGAGAAAGTCGAACAGCGTGATCACGGATGCTTCTCCGGCGTGCGGGGTTCGGACGGCATGTTCACGATGCGCAGGCGCCCGCGCTTGGCGCTGACCCGCACCTGCCTGGAGATGTTCTGGTGGCGGACACCGGGTCGCCGGCGCAGGGTGAGCATGATGGCCGCGACGATGCCCACCAGCAGCACCACGGCGGCGATCTCGAACGGCAAGGCGTAGGTGGTGTAAATCGTCTCGCCCAGGGCACGCGTGTTGCTGAAGTCGGCGGCCTGCGGCAGGGGCGTGCCGAAGCTCACCCCCATCTCCCGGTTGTACACCACGTAGCCGATTTCCGCGAACACGATCAGCGCCACCACCACGCCGAGCGGCGCATAGCGCACCAGCCCCTGGCGCAGGGACTGGCTGTCGGTATCCAGCATCATCACGATGAACAGGAACAGCACCATCACCGCGCCCACGTACACCAGCACCAGCACCAGCGCCAGGAACTCGGCGTGCAGCAGCAGCCACAGGCCGGCGCTGGCCACGAAGGTCATGACCAGGAACAGCGCCGCGTGCACCGTGTGGCGTGCGGTAATGACGCCCAGCGCCGATCCGATGGTCAGCGCTGCGAGCACGATAAACACGATTTGCTGGATCACGGCTGCCTCGCTCAGCGATAAGGGGCATCCGCGGCGCGATCCGCCGCGACCTGGGTCTCGTATTTGTCGCCGACCGCGAGCATCATTTCCTTGGTATAGATCTGCTCGCCGCGTTTCTCGAAATGGAAATCGGTGATCGCGGTGAGCACGATGGAATCCACCGGGCAGGCCTCCTCGCACAGGCCGCAATAGACGCATTTGAAGAGGTCGATGTCATAGCGCGTGGTGCGCCGCGTGCCGTCCGCGCGCATCTCGGAATCGATGGTGATGGCGAGCGCCGGGCACACCGCCTCGCAGAGCTTGCAGGCAATGCAGCGCTCCTCGCCGTTCGCGTAGCGGCGCAACGCGTGCAGCCCGCGATAGCGCGGTGACTTGGGCGTATGCTCCTCGGGATAGCGCACCGTGAACTTGTGGGCAAAGAACAGCCGGCCGGTCAGGGCCAGGCCCTCGAACAGCTCGACCAGCAGCAAACCACGCACCCAACGCACTACTGTATGCATGACGTCACGCAAACCACGGCGGAACTTTGAACACTACGGCGATGCTTTCCAGCACCAGCCACACGATGGTGATCGGTATGAACACCTTCCAGCCGAGCCGCATGATCTGGTCGTAGCGGTAACGCGGGAAAGTCGCACGGAACCACAGGAAGCAGTACAGGAAGAAACATACCTTGAGCGCGAACCAGATGAAGCTGGTGGCGGTCAGGAATCCCAGCGGGCTCGCGGCCAGCGCCTGCCAGCCCTGGAACGGCGACAGCCAGCCGCCGCAGAACATGACGGTGGCGAGCGCCGACACCAGGATCATGTTGGCGTACTCGGCGAGGAAAAACGCCGCGAACGCGGTACCGGAATATTCCACGTGAAAGCCGGCCACGATCTCGGACTCGCCCTCGGCCACGTCGAACGGCAGGCGGTTGGTCTCGGCCACGCCGGAGATGAAATACACGAAGAACAGCGGCAGCAACGGCCAGGCATACCAGTGCCCGATGTTGCCGCTCTGGCCGAGCACGATCTCGTTGAGATTCAGGCTGCGGCCCGCGAGCAGCACGCCTACGAGCGCAAAACCCATGGCGATTTCATAGGCCACCATCTGCGCGGCCGAGCGCATCGCGCCCAGGAAAGCGTAGCGGGAATTCGAGGCCCAACCCGAAAGAATGATGCCATACACGCCGAAGGAGGTGACCGCCAGCAGGTAGAGCAGCCCGGCGTTGGCGTTGGAGAGCATCACGCCGTTGCTGAATGGAATCACCGCCCAGGCCGCGAGCGCCGTGGTGATGGAAATAATCGGCGCCACCACAAACAGGAAGCGGTTGGCGTTCGTCGGCAGCACCACTTCCTTGAAAATCAGCTTGAAGACGTCGGCAAATGGCTGCAGCAGTCCCCACGGACCCACGCGGTTGGGGCCCATGCGCACCTGCATGAAGCCGATCACGCGCCGCTCGGCGTAGGTCATGTAGGCCACGGCCAGCACCAGGCAGATGATGAGGATGATGCTGAACACGACTGAACGAATCGTGAGCTGCAAGTCGGGCGGCAGCGAATTCCAGTAACTCACCAGGCTGTGCAGCGCGCCCATCAGCCCTTCTCCACCATCACGGCAGCCGAGAGCGGCGCAAACGCCGCGGTTGCCGCGATGCCCGCGGGCCACACCACTTCACCCGCCTGCACGCCGGCATCCAGTTTGACCGGCAGCGAAACCGCGCTGCCGTGGTACTTGACCCTGGCCTGGGCACCGTCCGTGAGTTTCAGCCTTTCGGCATCCTCGGGCGACAGGCGCAACCACGCGGCATCGGCATCGCGCGTCTGCTGCAACGGCTCGGCCCGGCGCACAAGCATGTCGGCTGCATACAAGGGCACCTCGGCGAAACTTTGCAGGCCCGAAGTTGCGGAATCCTGCGCGCTCACGATCCTTGCGCCACGGAAGATGTTGTCCCCGTTGATCTCGCCCAGTTGCGCTTTGAGTTCGTCGCGCACTTCTTCCGACGATTGATACCCGAACCCGTCCACCTGGCAGGTATTGCCCAGCACCCGCAGGATTTTCCACGCCGGCCGCGCTTCACCCAGCGGCTTGACCATGCCGGTAAAGCTCTGCCAGCGGCCTTCGGCGTTCACCAGCGTGCCCGAAGTTTCCCCAAAGGTTGCGGCCGGCAGCAACACCGAGGCATAGCCCAGCATGCGCTCGGTCACATAGGATGTGACCGATACGACCGCGCTTGCCGATTGAAGTGCCGCCACGGCGTGCGCGCCGTCCCAGCAATCGAGTTCGGGCTCCACGCCCATGAGCAGATAGGCGCGGCGCGGTTGGGCGAACATGCCCGCGGCATCCAGGCCCCGGATCGCGGCGCTCTTGCCGCCCGGCAAACGATGCGGCACCGCACCCGCGAGCCACGCGCCAGTGCTGTTGGCGCCCTCGCTGATGTACCCAAGCTGCGCGCCGGTGGCCTGCGCCAGCGCCGCGGCCAGGGCACGCAGGTCGGCATATTGCGGATGCTGCAGGGCCAGATGCCCGAGCAGCACGGACTTGCGTCCGTCCTCACGCAGCTTGGCGGCTATGGCCTTGTGTACCTCGGCGGGCTTTTGCGCCTTGACGATGTCCTGCAGATGCGTGGGCACCGCCCCACCCTGCAGCGCCGCCTTCAGTATGGCCGCGAGATTCGCCCGCATCCCGCGTGTGCCGGCGTTGAGATACGCGGCCGACGGGAACAGGAATTCATACTCACGCGGGTTGAGGAACATGACGGCGGCGCCGTGTGCGCCGGCGAGCCGGTCGGTGTGCGCCATGAGCTGGTAGGTGTAGCTGTCGCTGCCCGCCTGGTTGCCGCGCATCGCCGCCATGCGCATGCGGTGCGCCAGCATCGGCGCCTCCTTGCGCGTGTTGGAACCGATCACGAGCAGCGCATCGAGCTGCGCCAGATCCTCCAGCGACCGGCCGAGCCACGGGAACAGCGGTTCGAATTCGTCGTCGCGGAAGTCCGCCTGCCGCAGGCGTGTATCCACGCTGTGGATGCCGAGTGCACGCACCAGTTTCTGCAGCAGATACAGCTCTTCGAGCGTGGAGTTCGGCGACGCCAGCGCCGCGGCGTCGCCACGCACAGACTGCAGCGCCGTGGCGGCGGCGGCAAGCGCCGTTTGCCAGTCGGTCTCGCTCCACGCTCCGTCCTGCCTGATCCGCGGGCGCAGCAGGCGCTCCTGCGAATCAATCCCGGTATAGCTGAAACGGTCGCGATCGGAAATCCAGGCCTCGTTGACCGCTTCGTTGGCGCGGGATACCACGCGCAAGACCTTGCCGCGCAGCACGTGACCGTAAAGATTCGAACCCACGCAATCGTGCGGTGAGACGCCCTCGATCTGGGTCATCTCCCAACCGCGGCCGTGCATCTTGAAGGGCTTGGAATTGAGTGCGCCCACCGGGCAGATGTCAATCACGTTGCCGGAGAGTTCACTGTCCACGCTGCGCGCAACATAAGTGCCGACCAGCGAATGCTCGCCGCGTCCGGTGTCGCCGAGTTCCTGTAGGCCGCCGATTTCCTGCAGGAAACGGATGCAGCGCGTGCAATAGATGCAGCGCGTCATGAAAGTCTGGATGAGCGGGCCGACGTCGTTATCCTTAACCGCGCGCTTGCGCTCGGAAAACCGTCCGATGTGCCGGCCGTAACCCATCGAGAGGTCCTGCAGTTCGCACTCGCCGCCCTGGTCGCAGATCGGGCAATCCAGCGGATGGTTGATGAGCAGGAACTCCATGGTGCCGCGCTGCGCGTCCAGCGCCCGCTGCGAACGCGTGAACACCTTCATGCCCTCGGCCACCGGCGTCGCGCAGGCCACCAGCGGCTTGGGCGCCTTTTCGACTTCCACCAGGCACATACGGCAGTTGGCGGCCACCGAGAGCTTCTCGTGATAGCAGAAACGCGGGATGTAAATGCCCTCGCGATCCGCGGCACGGATGATCATCTCACCCTTGTGCGCCTTGATCGGCTTGCCATCAATCTCGATGGTGACGAATGCTTCAGCCATGATTCAGCAATTTCTCCGCAGGCTCAGGCGGCCTGGCGTTTGGCGCCGTGGCCGACCAGGCAGCAGCCGTGGTCAATGTGGTACTGGAACTCGTCGCGGAAGTGCCGGATGAAACCCTGCACCGGCCAGGCAGCCGCATCGCCAAACGCGCAGATCGTGTGACCCTCGATGTGCTTGGACACGTCCACCACCATGTCGAGGTCCTGCTGCCGGCCCCGGCCGTGTTCGATGCGCGAAATCACGCGGTGCATCCAGCCCGTACCCTCGCGGCAGGGCGTGCATTGTCCGCAGGATTCCGAGTAAAAGAAGCGCGAGATGACTTCCAGCGCGCGCACCATGCAGGTATCTTCATCCATGACCACGATGGCGCCCGAGCCGAGCATCGAGCCGGCCTTGCGCAGCGAATCGAAATCCATGTCGCAGGCCAGCATGATGTCCGCGGGCAGCACCGGCGCCGAGACGCCGCCCGGAATCACGGCTTTCATGCGCTTGCCCTTCCATACGCCGCCGGCCAGGGCCAGCAATTCCCTGAACGGCGTGCCCATTGGCACTTCAAAATTGCCGGGTTTGCCCACGTGGCCGGTAACCGAAAAAATCTTGGTGCCGCTGTTGTTGGGCTTGCCGAAGGCGGCAAACCATTTGGCGCCGTTGAGCATGATGCTTGGCACCGAGGCGAAGGTCTCGGTGTTGTTGACCGTAGTGGGCCGGCCGAACACGCCGAAGTTCGCGGGAAACGGTGGCTTGAACCGCGGCCAGCCCTTTTTGCCTTCGAGCGAATCCAGGAGCGCGGTTTCCTCGCCGCAGATGTAAGCGCCCGCACCGAGGTGCGAGTGGATGTCCACACGCACGCCGGATTTCAGAATGTTCTCGCCCAGCAGTCCCTGCCCGTAGGCTTCCTTGAGCGCCTGCTCGAAACGCCGGTAGGGTTCGTCCGAGAATTCACCGCGCATGTAGTTGTAGCCAACCTCGGCGCGCATGGCGTAGCACCCGATGGCCATGCCTTCGATGACGGCATGCGGATTGAACCGCAGGATGTCCCGGTCCTTGCAGGTGCCGGGCTCGGATTCGTCGGAGTTGCACACCACGTAGGAAGGTCCGGTGGGCGCACGCGGCATGAAGCTCCATTTCACCCCGGTGGGGAACCCCGCGCCGCCGCGCCCGCGCAGGCCGGAAGCCTTCACTTCTTCGACCACCTGCTCGGGCGGAATCTTGTCCTTGAGGATATTCTTCCACGCCTTGTAGCCGCCCACTTTGAGATAGTTCTCGAACGTCCACGGCTGATCGAACTGCAGCGTGTTGTGGCAGACCTGATCCTGCGGAATACTCATTTCAGCCCTTCCAGGATCTTGTCCACCTTATCCGGCGTGAGATTCTCGTAGTACTTGTGATCCACCATCATCATGGGTGCGCCGGCGCAGGCCGCCAGGCACTCTTCTTCGCGCTTCAGGTAGCAGCGCCCCTCGGGTGTGCTCTCGCCGGTCCTGACGCCGAGCCTCTTTTCGATATGCGCCACGATGTCGTCGGCGCCGCGCAACATGCAGGATATATTGGTGCACACCGCGATGCTGTGCCGCCCCACGGGCTTGACCTCGAAATTCGAGTAAAAACTCGCGACCTCGTACACCATGATGGGCTGGAGCTTGAGATACACGGCCACGGCATCCATCAGCTCCACGGTCAGATAACCGCCGTTCTCGTGCTGCGCCTCGCGCAATGCGACGAACACGGCCGAACGCGGGCGGCCTTCCGGGTATTTCTTCACGGCCTCGTCAATCGCTTCGCGCACGTGCTTCGACAGGCCGGCGGGTTTCACGGCGGCGGCAGTCACCGGTCCACCTCCCCGAACACCAGGTCCTGGCTGCCGATGATGGCCACCAGATCCTGGAGCATGTGGCCGCGCACCATCTCGTCCAGCGCGGAGAGATGCGCAAATCCGGCGGCACGGATCTTCACGCGGAACGGCTTGTTGGCGCCGTCGGAGATCATGTAGACGCCGAACTCCCCTTTGGGGTGCTCGATGGCCGCGTACGCCTCACCTTCCGGCACGCAGTAACCTTCGGTCACGTACTTGAAGTGGTGGATCAGGGATTCCATGTCGGACTTCATCTGCTCGCGCAGCGGCGGCGTGACCTTGTGGTCCTCCAACCACACGGGTCCGGGATTCTCCCGCAACCATTGAATGCACTGTTTCACGATGCGGTTGGACTGGCGCATTTCCTCGATGCGCACCAGGTAACGGTCGTAACAATCGCCGTTCACGCCCACCGGAATTTCGAAATCCACCCGGTCGTAAACTTCGTAGGGCTGCTTCCTGCGCAGATCCCACTCGATGCCCGAACCGCGCAGCATCGGTCCGGAAAACCCGAGTTGCAGCGCGCGCTCCGGCGAGACCACGCCGATACCGACGGTGCGCTGCTTCCAGATGCGGTTGTCGGTGAGCAGCGTCTCGTATTCGTCCACCAGTCTGGGAAAGCGGTCGGTGAAGTCCTGGATGAAATCCAGCAGCGAACCCTCGCGCGGCCGGTTCATGCGCCGCATGTCCCCCTGGCTGCGGAAGCGCGACTTCTGGTATTGCGGCATGTGATCGGGCAGATCACGGTACACGCCGCCGGGGCGGTAATAGAAGGCGTGCATGCGCGCGCCCGACACCGCCTCGTACATGTCCATGATGTCCTCGCGCTCACGGAAGCAGTACAGGAACACCGTGAGCGCGCCAATGTCCATGGCGTGCGATCCCAGCCACAGCAGGTGATTGGTAATGCGCGTTAACTCGTCGTACAGGGTGCGGATGTACTGCGCGCGTACCGGCGGCTCGATCCCCATGAGCTTCTCGATGGCCAACACGTAGGCATGCTCGTTGCACATCATGGACACGTAATCCAGCCGGTCCATGTAACCGATGCTCTGGTGGAAAATCTTGCTTTCCGCGAGTTTTTCCGTGGCGCGGTGCAACAGGCCGATGTGCGGATCCGCCTTGGTGACCACCTCGCCGTCCATTTCCAGGATCAGGCGCAGCACGCCGTGCGCCGACGGGTGTTGCGGTCCGAAATTCATGGTGTAGTTGCGGATCTCAGGCATCTTTGGGCAGATCCTTGAAGGCCGGCGCGTAACGCGCATCCTGCCGGATCACGCGCGGCACCAGCACGCGGCGGTCGATGACCACCGGCTCGTAGACCACGCGTTTCTTCTCCGGGTCATAGCGCACTTCGACGTTGCCCGAGAGCGGGAAGTCCTTGCGGAACGGATGGCCCACGAACCCATAGTCCGTGAGAATGCGGCGCAAATCGGGATGCCCGTTGAACAGGATGCCGAACAGGTCGAAGGCTTCGCGTTCGAACCAGTTGGCCGAAGCCCAGATGTCGGTGACCGAGTCCATCATCGGGGGATCGTCGGGACAATAGGCGCGCAGCCGCAGCCGGCGATTGTGGCGGATGGAAAGCAGGTGATAGACCACGGCAAAGCGCGGCGTCTTGCGCGCTTCGTTGTCCCAGGCCCGGCGGTTCGCGCCGCGCGCGAATCCGGTGGCCGTGGCGCGCTGCGTGAGCCACTCATCCTCGCCGTAACCGAGGTAATCCACCCCGCAGACATCCATGAGCTGCGCGAAATCGAACGGCTCCTCGTCGCGCAACGCCCGACAGATGGCGCGCACATCGGCCGACGGCAGTTCGTAAGTGAGTTGGTCCACGCTGGACGGTACACGCTGCAGCTGCTTGCCGAAGCGGGTTTCCAATTCGCCGGCGAATTTGTCGGTGGCCATGCTCATGAATTCATCCGGCTAACGCGCAATCGTGTTGGTGCGCTTGATTTTCTTCTGCAGCTGAATGATGCCGTACAGAAGCTGCTCGGCGCTCGGCGGGCAGCCGGGAACGTACACGTCCACCGGCACGATGCGGTCGCAGCCGCGCACCACCGCATAGGAATAGTGGTAATAGCCGCCGCCGTTGGCGCAGGAGCCCATGGAAATCACCCAGCGCGGCTCGGGCATCTGGTCGTACACCTTGCGCAGCGCCGGCGCCATCTTGTTGACCAGCGTGCCGGCCACGATCATCACGTCGGACTGACGCGGGCTGGGGCGGAAAATCACGCCGAAGCGGTCCAGGTCGTAACGCGCGGCGCCGGCGTGCATCATTTCCACCGCGCAGCAGGCCAGGCCAAAGGTCATGGGCCAGAGCGATCCGGTGCGCGCCCAGTTGACCACCGCATCCACGCTGGTGGTGACGAAACCGCTCTGCTCGCTGCGCGACCCTACTCCCATTCCAGCGCCCCCTTCTTCCACTCATAGATGAAGCCGACCACCAGAATGCCGAGGAAGATCATCATGGCGTAGAAGCCGAACAGGCCCAGCCCGTGCAGGGCCACCGCCCAGGGAAACAGGAAGGCAATTTCGAGATCAAAGATGATGAACAGGATCGCAACCAGGTAATAGCGCACGTCGAATTTTGCGCGGCTGTCGGCGAACGGCTCGAAGCCGCACTCGTAGGGCGAATCCTTCTCGCTGTCGGGGCGGCGGTTGCGCAACAGCGTGCTGGCCACGAACCCCGCGCCCACCAGCACGCAGCCGAAAAGGCCGCCCAGGATCAGGAACAGCAGGATTGGAACGTAATTCTGGAGCATGCTCTCCTACCTGATACTGCGGCGATCCCCCTGCACAACCGGCCGCCGAGAGGGGCTGGTGCCGACGGGGAGACTCGAACTCCCACGGTTTTACCCACTACCACCTCAAAGTAGCGTGTCTACCAATTCCACCACGTCGGCAATGTGGGTTGCAGGTACCGGCGCGTTTGCCAGTCGTCCACAGAGGCA
>JBOIAZ010000024.1:0-7415 GCA_050739175.1 Gammaproteobacteria bacterium | reverse complement strand
GCCCGCGAGTTCCGGTGTGAAGTTGTACTTGAGATCAAAACCGGTCCAACTTGCGGTGTCGTGTTTGGTGTCGCTGTATTCGGTGACTGCATAGGGATCGAACTCGAGACCCAAGCCCTGGCTCAGTCCCCGGATGCCGGTGAGCTTGCCTTCCCACTGTAAATTGGTGACCGAGGCGTTGAGGTTGATGCCAGACCAAGTGAGCGTCAATAAATCACGCGGCACGTAACGGCTGACGTTTAGTCCCCAGACTGCGTTCTGGTTGTTGAATTGCAGGCTCTGGGTGTCAATGCGGATTTCCGCGGTCCAGCCCGTGGCGGTGCGTTTTACCGCAGCATTCCAGTAACCGTTCCAGTTGTAATCCACCGATGAGCCATTGTTGTTGTTGTGATAACCGGGCGAGATCAGGCCGTCCGCCATGGCGCCGCCGGCGTTCACCTGGAACACGTAGGCGAGCTTTTTCTGGCCGAAAGTGTCGAGCACGATCATTACGTTGTCGTCGCTCGACTGGTCGGCGTCGCGTTGCAGCGTGTGAATGGCGATCTTCGCGGGATCGGGATCGTCGCACACGATGCCGAAATACAGATGGCTTTTGCCCCGCAGGATGCGCACCGTGGTGGTGAAGGGCGTGGCCGCACCGGGATGCGGATTCTGCTGGGTGAGCGTGATCACGGACGCCGTGCGCCAGGCCGGTTCGTCGAGCACGCCGTCGAGCGTGATTTCGCCGGTCTTGACGCCGGCCTCGGTCACCGGCGCCTGAAACGCAGGTGGCTGGGCGTGGACGGTGCCGGCTGCAAGCAGCGCGGCAAAAATCAGGGGCAAAGCGGGTCTGTTGAAGCGAAGCATCGGGCTTCCTCCGGAGTCGGGTTACCAGTCAGGGATGCGCGGCGACGCTAAAGCGTCGCATCAGGCGCTCAAGGCGGTGAGGTGCAGTGCAGCGGGTTATGGGTCATGGCGCGATCCTCGTCAGTCAGACGGACAATCGGGTAACGTCACACCGACCGGCGCAGCACCGCTGAATTTCACCGGCGTGACTCCCGTGACGCCGTGAATCACTGCGCTCTCGCTCACATAGAGCTCGCCGGGACGTTCGAACATGATGCTGCCGCCCACGGTCGCATGCGGTCCGATGACCACGACCGGCGGCAGGTTGTGGTTGCTGCCTTGCGGTTGTTTGGCGGTGATATCGCCTTGCACCGTGCTGTCGGGAGCAAGCCAAACGGTGCCGTTGACGAACGACAGCTTGCCGGTTACCACCGCGCCGCACAGGGCCATGTCGCCATTCACGATGGCGGCCGATCCGTCAATACGGGTACCGGAGGCCGCACCCAGGCTGCCGTTGACCACCGCAATGTCGGAATCGATGATCACGTTGTTGCCGAGCGTCACCAAGCTGTTCACACCCTCCAGTTTTTGCGCGTGCGCGCCGTCGGCGAGCGTGATTCCGCCATTGATGATGGTGAGGTTCCCGGTCTGCGCGCCAGTGCCTAGGCGGATGGCGCCGTTGATGGTGCGCAGCCCGCCGTTCACCACCGCGCCGCTACCCACCGTGATTACGCCGTTGATGGTGCTGGTGCCGCTGGACCAGCGTGCGTTGGCGGGAATGTCTATGTCCTTGTTGACGTTGCAGCCGGCCAGCGTCGCTGCGCACAGCAGCAGAACCGGATGCAGGGAGCGTATTTTCATGTCCTGAGTCCTCTTCAGGGTCGGGCGACGGTGATGTCGCCGCTGCCGGTGGAAATAGTCCCTTTGCCTTCGGCCTTGCCAAAATCCGCGCTGAACGAGCCGCGATGGGTGACCACGTTGCTCATGTCCGGCAGGTTGATGTTCAATTCGCCGCTGTCGGAAGACGCGTCCAGGCGCAAAGACAGGCCGCCGGCGGTGCGCAGCGTGGCGTCGCCGGAACCCGTATCTATATAGAGTTTGCGCATCGCCGAGAGGTTGCCGGCCAGGTCGACATCGCCCGAGCCGGTGTCCGCCCAGACGCTCGGGCCGCTGGTGTAGTTCTCGGCGCGCACCTCTCCCGAGCCGGTATCGGCGTGCAGCGAGCCGCTGGCGTCCTTGACGTGCACGTCGCCGGAGCCGGTGTCGAACTTCATGTCGCCGCTGACGCCGGTGAAGAATACATCGCCGGACCCGGTGTCGGCGGACAGCGTCGGGCCGCTGCCGTTGCTGAGGTGCACGTCGCCGGAGCCGGTATCCGCGTTCACGCTGCCCTTGAAGCCGTCGGCGAACACGTCGCCGCTGCCGGTATCGGCGCTGAAGTTGCCGGTGAGGTTTTTCACGTGCACGTCGCCGGAGCCTGTGTCGGCGCCGAAGATGCCGGTGATGTTGCTGCCGTAGGCATCGCCGCTCGCCGTCTTGACCCGTACGTCGTTTTGCAACGTATCCAGATCACTGCGGCCCACGTAGTTCGTCAGGGCGAATGCCATATGTGCCGGCACCTGGATGGTGAGATCCACGTGCAACGGCGTCCCGCGCTCGCCGCCCGTGTACACGCGCACCCCCGTGTCCTGATAACGCAGACCCGAGCTGCCGCCGCCATTGACGCAGATCACGCCCAGGAAGCAGACGCTGCCGTTGTCGTCGCTGCTCGAATTACCACTGGTTTTCGCCGCCGCGTACCAGTAACTGTCGTATTGATCGACGGGGTAGTACACGTGCACGATGAACTGGCCATCGGACTGCGAGGTCTCGAGTTTTACCGTCCGGGCCAGGGTTTGGGCGGCGGCCTGGTCCGACCCACCCGCCACCACCGTGGCGGTCACGGCAAAGCCCGAGCCCTGGGTAACCTGCACATGCCCAGCGAGGTTTTCTACCTTGACCTGGGTAGTTCCGGCGGGCAGAGGGCCGGAGTAATTGAGGGTGGTCTGGACCGTGGCGGCCGCTGCGGTCCGCGCGGCCAGGAACACCAGCAGCATGCCGCCGGTCAGGGCCCGCAGCAGCAGGCTGAAATGTTTCCGATTCCTCATGGATCGCCACCTCTTAGTTAGTGATATATCTCACCATAACACTAGTTTGGAATTTGTCAAGCCGGATTTCACCGGCTGGCAGCCCGGATGCCGCGGCGAATTCCCTTGCCGCTCCGGGTTATCCTTGGTATCCGACTTATCTCCTCGACATGAAATTCTTCCCGGAGGTTCCCATGCAGCCCGTACTTTCCCTGGTCGTCGCGCTGGCGGCGGCCCCGGCTTTGGCCCAGGCTCCCAGCGTACCGCCCAGCGAGCACCCGGTGCTGCGGGAAATCGTGGGCGCCGTGAGTGCGGATAAGCTCAAGGCCATTGATACGCAGCTCGTCGGCTTCGGCACGCGCCACACGCTCTCTGAAACTGCTTCGGACACACACGGCCTCGGTGCGGCGCGCCGTTGGGTCAAGTCGCAGTTCGAGGAAATTTCGCGCGACTGCGGCGGCTGCCTGGAAACCATCACCCCATCGCAGGTGTTTACCGGAGCGCGCATGCCCAAAGCCGGCGCGGAAGTCATGGACGTGGTCGCCATCCAGAAGGGCAGCGATCCCAACCGTTATCTTGTCATGACCGCGCACCTGGATTCGCGCGTGAGTAACATCATGAATTCCACCGCGGACGCGCCGGGCGCCGACGACGACGGTTCGGGCGTGTCTGCGCTCATCGAGGCCGCACGCGTGCTGTCGAAGTACAAGTTTGCGGCCACCATCGTGTACTCGGCGGATTCCGGCGAGGAACAGGGCCTGTATGGCGGCAAACTCATCGCTGACTATGCCAAGGCGCATGGCTGGAATGTGGAAGCCGACCTCAACAACGACATGATCGGCAGCACCCACGGCAGCAGTGGCGTGATTGACAACGTGGACGCACACATCTTTTCCGAAGGCATCCGCGATGACATCACACCGCAGCAATTGACGCGGCTGCGCTACAACGGCGGTCTGGTGGATTCGCCCTCGCGCAACGTGGCGCGCTACATCGCGGCGCTAGCCAATCATTACATTCCGAATTTCCATCTTGGAATCATGTACCGCACCGACCGCTTCGACCGTGGCGGCGACCATGTGATGTTCAACCGCAATGGTTATCCGGCAGTGCGCTTCACCGAAGTCGAGGAAAACTGGCAGCGCCAGCACCAGGACGTGCGCCTGGAGAACGATATCCAGTACGGCGACCTGCTGAAATTCGTGGACTTTGGCTACGTCGCAAAAATGACTGCCGCCAACGCCATCGCGCTCGCCTCACTGGCCTGGGCGCCGGCCCCGCCCGCGGATGTCAAAATTTCCGGCGCGCTCACGCCGGACACCACCGTGACTTGGAACGCCGTCCCGAATGCTGCCGGCTACCGTATCTACTGGCGTTCGACCGATGCGCCGCAGTGGCAGCATTCAATGTATGTAGGCGACGTGACCAGTCATGTGCTCAAGGACCGCGTCATCAGTGACTGGTATTTCGGCGTGGTGAGCGTCTCCAAGGACGGCTTCGAATCGCCCGTGGTATTTCCCGGTCCGGCTGGTGCGTTTTAGAATTCACTTGCAATTCCCGGATGCCCCGGTGAATTAGAAAATCCTTGCGGCATGGACGCCATCCTTTTGGAGAACCTCCATGAGAATTTCGTTCCCGACCTCCGGTTTGCGCAAGGGTACAAGGCTGCTTGTCGCAGCCTGCATAGTCGCAGCACCATGCGTGTCTCTCCTGGCTGCTACCAAGCCCGCGCAATCCGACATCACTGCGAATTTCAAGTTCCGCAACATCGGGCCGGCCGTGGCCGGCGGTCGCGTGTCGGCGCTCGCCGGCATTCCCGGCAACCCCAACATCTATTATGTCGGTGCCGCCAGTGGCGGGGTGTGGAAGAGCACCGACGCCGGCGACACCTGGAAAGCGGTGTTCGTGCACGGTGACAGCGCGTCCATCGGCGCCATCGCGGTGGCGCCGTCCAATCCCAATCTGGTCTGGGTCGGCACCGGCGAAGCCAACATCCGCAATGACACTATCACCGGCGCTGGTGTGTACTATTCGCCGGACGCCGGCAAGACTTGGGAGTTCAAGGGTCTCAAAGAGGCCGGCCAGGTCTCGGCCATCGTGATAGACCCAAAGAATCCGGACATCGTATTCGTCGCGGCTCAGGGCGATCCCTGGGGGCCGAATCCAGAGCGCGGCGTGTTCCGCAGCACGGATGGTGGCAAAACCTGGCAGAAGGTTTTGTATGTGGATGACAGCACCGGCGCTTCCAGTCTGGTGATGGAGCCGGGCAACCCGCAGGTTTTGTTTGCAGGGATGTGGTCAGCGCGACGCACTCCCTGGACCATGATCAACGGCAGCGCCACCGGCGGGGTGTGGCGCTCCACCGACGGCGGCAGCACCTGGAAGAAACTCACACAGGGGTTGCCGACCGGCGATACCGGGCGCATCACGCTCTCCGCCGCGCCCAGCAATCCGGAACACGTCTACGCCCTGATCCCTACCACGCACGGCACCCTGTGGTCGTCCATGGATCTGGGGGATCACTGGGAAATGGTCAGCGACAACCATGCGCTCGCGGTGCGCCAGTGGTACTTCGCGGGCATGGCTGTGGCGCCGGATAATGAGAACAAGCTGTACTTCGCTTCCCTGGAACTGATGGAATCGGATGACGGTGGCAAGAGCGCGCGTCCCATTGACAAAGGTGTACACGTGGACCATCACGCTGTATGGATTGATCCGCAGAATCCCCAGCGCATTCTCCAGGGCAACGATGGCGGCGTGTATCTGAGCGTCAACGGCGGCAAGAACTGGCGTTTCCTGGATACGCTGCCCATCGAGCAAGCCTACACCGTGTCGGTGGACGCACAGTCGCCGTTCCATGCCTGCGTGGGCTTGCAGGACAACAGTGCCTGGTGCGGACCTACGAGTTCGCTAAACCAGCGCGGCGTGACCGGCAAGAACTGGATTCCGGTGGTGGGTGGCGACGGCGAATACGCCGTGATCGCGCCCAGTGATCCACACATCATTTATGCGGATCTGGAAGACGGCTACACCCTGCGCTACGACACACGTACAAATCTTTCGCGGATGATCCGACCCTCGGCTTCCTATGGGTTACAGAATACTTCAAAGACACTCGCGGAATCCGAATACCGTTTCAACTGGACTTCGCCTATCGCAGTCTCGCCTACCGACGCCGATACCGCGTATCTCGGCGCCCAGGTCCTGTTCAAATCCACCGACGGCGGCACACACTGGCAAGTAACCAGTCCTGATTTGACACGCAACGACAAGAGCAAGCAAGGTATTCCCGGTGGCCCGGTGTACCATGACGTGAGTACCGCCGAAAATTACGACACACTGCTATCCATCACGCTCGCGCCCACCGATCCGGACAAGGTGATCTGGGTCGGCACCGACGATGGACTGGTGCAGCTCACCCGCGACGGCGGAGCGCATTGGGATAATGTCACACCACATGGCGCACCGGAATGGTCGCGGGTGTACCAGATCGGCGTCTCGCCGTTCGACGCGGGCACTGCGTATGTGAGTTTCGATGCGCACATGGTCAATGATGATAAAGCCTATGCGTACCGGACCACGAATTACGGCCGCAGTTGGGCGAAGATCACGGATGGCCTGCCCGCACATACCCCGGTGCTGGTGGTGCGTGAAGATCCCAACCGCAAGGGCCTGCTCATCGCCGGCACCCTGACCGGACTTTATTACTCATTGAACGACGGCGATCAGTGGCAGCCGCTCAAGGGCAATTTCCCCACTGTACCCGTGTTCGATCTCAAGTTCGTACCCGCCACGCATGCACTTGCCGTCGCGACGCATGGACGCGGCCTGTTTGTGCTGGACAATCTGCGGCCCCTCGAGGAGTGGAATTCATCGGTCGCCGACAACGGTTTCCATCTGTTCGGCTCCCAATCGGGCACGCTCTATAACCACTGGTCGGGAGACGAAGGCCAGCAATGGACCTACGCGTCACCCAACGCGCCCGAAGGCGTGGTGTTCAGTTACTATCTCAAGACCGGGATCAAACAGAAGGACAAGCACAAAGGCCCGGTGAAAATAATCATCACAGATGCGCAGGGACATACCGTCAATACCCTGCACGCGCCCGGCAAAGCGGGGCTGAACGAGTTCGTCTGGGACATGGACTATGCGGGCTCCACACCCATTGATTTCCTCAAGGGCGCGGGGGCTGAGCACGAAGGTGGTGGACCGCAAGTGCTGCCCGGAAGCTACACCGCCAAGCTGACCGCGGACGATCACGCACAGTCGCAGAACGTGGCTGTGCGGCTCGACCCGAATGTTAACGTCAGCCTCGCGGATTATCGTGATCAGTTGCTGATGGCCTTGAGCCTGCGCAACCAGATGAGTGCCGTGAACGAAATGCTGAACCGTCTCACGGCCTGGCAGGATCGACTCAACACTCTGAACGATAAGCTCAAGCAACCGGGGCAGTCGAAAGATTAT
>JBOIAZ010000023.1:0-1696 GCA_050739175.1 Gammaproteobacteria bacterium | reverse complement strand
TGATACCACCACTTGAGTTTGCCGGTACGCGCATCCAGTACCACCACTGAATCGGTGAACAGATTGTCGCCGGGCCGGTGGGTGGGATCATAATCCGGCGAGGGATTGGCTACCGGCACAAACAACTCGTCGGTCTCGGGATCAAGCGTGAAGCTGGTCCACATGCCGCCGCCGCCGTGCTTGACAGTGGTGGGAATCGTCCAGGTATTCGCGCCGGGTTCGTTACCCTCGGGCACAGTCCAGAAATGCCACACTTCTTTTCCGGTTTGTGCATCGAAGGCCATCATCTTGCCACGGATACCCCAGTCACTGCCTGCGAGACCGATGAACACGAGACCATGCCAGGCGATGGGTGCCGCGCTCAAAAATTCACCGGCTTTGGGGTTGGCCGGTTGCACTTTCCACAAAAGCTTGCCGGTTTTCGCATCCAGCGCCAGCAAGCGGCCATCGGCGGTGCCGCGGAAAATGCGTCCATCCAGATAAGCCACACCCCGGTTAACGGGAAACACCTCGGTTTCTTCAGGCTGATATATCTGGCGCCACAGCACCTTGCAGTCCGCGGCGTTCATGGCAACGGTGGTATGCGCGGTAGTCACATACAGCACATCGCCCACCACAATCGGCCCGCTCTCGAACGCGCCTTCTTCGCCCAGCTTCACTTCGCACAGCGGCTTGAGATCGCTGACGTTGCGGGTATTGATCTCGGCAAGCGGCGAATAACGTTGGCTGTTGTAGCTGTCGTTGTACGTGAGCCAACCGGCATCGCTGTGCGTTGACGCGGCCTGAACACCGGCTGCCAGCGCAAACAGCCCGATCAGGAAACGGATGCAATTTGAGGTGTTCACGGCAGCTCCGTTGTTTGTCATGGACGGGAGCTGGGCTGCTACTCCTGATTCCCGAGGATGAGGTAACGATGCAAATTCTGTATCAGTGCGGGCAATGACTTTAGCAAATTCTCGCGCTGGTGGACAACCGGCGGATAAATTACGCTGCGTCCCTACCCGCAAAGCGACTACACTGGTGAATAGGGCTCGCCACATTTTATGGAGAACCCATGATCAGCTTGCGCAAAGCCGACGAACGCGGTCCGACCAAAATCGCCTGGCTAGACAGCAAACATACGTTCTCGTTCGGTCAGTACTATGACCCCAAACACATGGGTTTCCGTGCGCTGCGCGTCATCAATGAAGACCGCGTGATTCCGGCTGCGGGTTTCGGCACCCACGGCCACCAGAACATGGAGATCGTAAGCTACGTGCTGGAAGGCGCGCTCGCACACCAGGACAGCACCGGCACGAGTTCGGTGATCCGCCCGGGCGAAATCCAGCGCATGAGCGCCGGCACCGGCGTGCAGCACAGCGAAATGAACCCCTCGAAATCGGAACCAGCGCATTTTCTGCAGATCTGGATTCTGCCGGAACATGACGCACTGCCGCCTGGTTACGAGCAGAAACGCATGCCCGCGGTGCAAACCGCGGCGCAACTGGACCTGATCGGTTCGCGCGACGGCCGCGAACATTCCGTGGTGATACACCAGGATGTGAATCTTTACCGTGCGAGCCTGCGCGCCGGCGCAAAACTCGAACTCCCGCTCGCACCCGGGCGCCATGCTTGGCTGCAAGTCGCGCACGGTGCGGCGACAGTGAACGACGTGAAGGTGTCCGCGGGCGACGGTCTTGCGGCCTCGACGGAAGCA
>JBOIAZ010000022.1:0-28173 GCA_050739175.1 Gammaproteobacteria bacterium | reverse complement strand
ATCAGCGAGGCGCCGAAGGCGAGGCCGATGAGCGCGTGCAGCGCGGCGTCCTCAGTAAGGAACCGGCGCAGGATCATGTAATACACGGTGATGCCGAGCAGCGCCAGGCCCGCGACCAGCATGCCGGTGATGGCGCCGCCGCGAAACGCCACCTTGAGCGCGGCCTTGAGTCCGCTCCTGGCGGCCTCGGTGGTGCGCACGTTGGCGCGCACCGAGATGTTCATGCCGATATAACCCGTGGCGCCCGAGAGAATCGAACCGATGGCGAAACCGATGGCCGCGGGCCAGCTCTTCAGCACGAAGCCGATGAGCAGGAACAGCACGATCCCGACCATGGCGATGGTACGGTACTGGCGGTTGAGATAGGCTTTCGCGCCCATCTGGATGGCCGCGGCGATTTCGCGCATGCGCTCGTTGCCGGTGGGCAGTTTCAAAATCCAACCCACCGCGCCGACGCCGTACAGAATGCCGATGATCGCGCAGATCACGGCAAACCACATGCCGTATTCAATGGTCATTTGAATGTCTCCGGTTACAGAAGCAAAAAATTTCAGAGCAAACAAAACTCAAAATCTCATCCTCAACTCCTTCTCCCCCTGAGGGGAGAAGGTGAGGGATGAGGGGTGTTCAATTACGTATCCGCTTCCTTGATTTGAAATACAAGGAGGTATTCACGCCCCCCTCACCCTAGCCCTCTCCCCCAAGGGGGAGAGGAGATCGCCAGTTATACCGTCGGATTTCGCTACGCTCAGCCCTACCTGCATACACTTTTTGGATTCCTGCTGGAGCCTGTTTCCGCGCAGGTGGGGGCGAGAATGACAGGATACGATTATGCAGTGGTTCTTCAAATTTTGAATCCGGATTTCAGTTTCTTCGGCACCGCCACGTTCCTGAGTGTGACGTATTGCGGCAGGCCGTTCCGATAGGGCGGGTAATCCTCGCCCTGGATCAGCGGCGCGAGATAGCGGCGGCATTTCTGCGTGATGCCGAAACCGTCGGCGCTGATGAAATCCCGCGGCATGAATTTCTCGTGGTTCGCCACGTCGGCGAGCCGCGCCATGCCGATGGACCATTTATAAGGTTTGGACGACTTGCGCACGATGCTGGGCATCACCGCGTTGTGGCCCTTGAGCGCGAACTCCACCGCCGCCTTGCCGACCGCGTAGGCCTGATCCACGTCGGTCCGGCTCGCAATGTGGCGGGCGGAGCGTTGCAGGTAATCGGCCACCGCCCAGTGATATTTATAGTTGAGATTCTCCCTGACCAGATTGGCGATGAACGGCGCCACCCCGCCCAACTGGCTGTGGCCGAAGGCGTCCTGGCTGCCGGCCTCGGCCAGGAATTTACCCTCGGCATTGCGCACGCCTTCCGACACCACGATTACGCAATAGCCGTCCTGCTTCACGCTGTCGCTGACTTTTTTCAGGAATGCAGGCTGAGCAAACGGAATTTCGGGGAACAGAATGATAGGCAGAGCGCCGCGGGTGCGCTCCTGCGCCAGGCCGCCGGCCGCCGCAATCCAGCCCGTATGCCGGCCCATGACTTCCATGACGAATACCTTGGTGGAAGTCTTGGCCATGGAAGCCACATCCAGCGCGGCCTCGCGGACGGACACGGCCACGTATTTCGCCACCGAACCGAAGCCCGGGCAGCAGTCGGTCACAGCAAGATCGTTGTCCACGGTCTTGGGAACGTGGATGGCCCGGAGCGGATAGCCAAGCTGCTCGGAGAGCTGTGAAACCTTGAGGCAGGTATCGGCCGAGTCGCCGCCGCCATTGTAAAAAAAGTATCCGATGCGGTGGGCGCGGAAAACCTCGATCAGACGCTGGTACTGGGTGCGGTTTTCTTCCAGCCCCTTGAGCTTGTAACGGCAGGAGCCGAAGGCGCCTCCCGGCGTGTGTCTCAGCGCCCGGATGGCGGCGGCCGATTCCCGGCTGGTATCAATCAGGTCTTCCGTCAACGCGCCGATGATGCCGTTGCGGCCGGCATAAACCTTGCCGATGCGGTTCCTGTGCTGGCGCGCGGTTTCAATGACACCGCAGGCACTCGCGTTGATGACGGCGGTCACGCCGCCCGACTGGGCATAAAAGGCGTTCTGGGTGGAAACCATGCAACTGAGGACTCTTGTATTTGTGGGCGGGACGGCTGACCGCCCTCCGGGCCGGCGGGCATTGTAGCGGGGCGGGGACGAATTGCAAAAAAATTGCCCACTGCGGCGGGCGCGTTGACGTCCCGGGAATCAGCGGGTACTTTACGCCTGCCGTGAAGCCCTGCCCGCCTCCGCATGCGGTTGGCTCCACCGGCTGCCCCGCCCAACATCAACACGAGACGCTACATGAGAATTGTGCTGCTGGGGGCCCCCGGCTCCGGTAAAGGGACACAGGCGGACAAACTCGCCGCGAAATACCGCATTCCGCATGTCTCCACGGGGGACCAGCTGCGCGAGGCGCTGGCGTCGGGAACGCCACTCGGTTTGCAGGCCAAATCCGCCATGGACGCCGGCCAGCTGGTGTCCGACGAAATCGTGCTCGGCATCATCCGCGAGCGCCTGCGCGCCGCGGACGCACGCAACGGGGCCATCCTCGACGGCTTCCCGCGCAATCTGGCGCAGGCGCAGGTGCTGGACGACATGTTGCGCACGCTCGGCCAGCCGCTGGATTGCGCGGTGCTGCTGGACGTGGATTTCGACGTGCTGCTGCAGCGCCTCGCGGGCCGGCGCACCTGCGAAAACTGCGGCGCAACGTACAACATCTATACCAATCCGCCGCGCCTCGATGACCAGTGCGACCGCTGCGGTGCGCCGCTGCACCATCGCCCGGACGACAACGAAGTCACCATCAGCAACCGCCTGCGGGTGTACGAGCTGCAGACCAAACCGCTGTTCGCCTTCTATCGCAATCAGGGCAAGCTTGAAACCGTCAACGGCACCGGCGAAGTGGACGAGATTTTCCAGCGTCTGGTGGCGGTGCTCGATCCCATCTCCAAAGGTTTACGCAAACCCAAACCGATGCTCCCGGTCAAGCCGGCGAGCAAAAGCAGACCCGCCAACTCACCGGCCAAACCCAAACCTGTCAAGGCGCCGGCCAGGCCCTTGGCAGGGAAAGCCGCAGTCAAACCGGCCACCGCCAAGCAGAAACCCGCACGCAAACCGGCGCAGGCCAAATCCAAGCCGGCAAAAAGCGTCAAGCACGGTGTGAAAAAGAGCCGCGCGCGCAGATAAATTGCAGCTGCGGAGATCTCGCGGGAGCGACGGTGCCCGTCGCGATCCCCACTCGCAAGAATCGCGGCGCATAGCGCCGTTCCCGCAAAAAATGCCGGTTTCCCTAGTTCCGCGATTGAATGTCCAGATTCCCGTCTTTGACGCCGAGCGCGGTCTTGCCTTCAAGCAGTCCCAGTAACGCGCGGCCTGCGGTTTCCAGCCGCCAGCCCTGCAACAGCGGAATATCGCGCACGCCGCGCACCAACTGCTCCAACTCATTGCGCGTGGCAAGCTGTGCGGGACTCACGCCCCCCGCCGCACCCCGCAGGCGCAACACCGCCATGAGCGCATCCACCAGGGCTTCCTGTGCCGCGCTCAAGTGCGGCGGCAGTGACGCGAAGTGGGTATCACCACGCGCGTCGTTGATCAAAGCCAGCCATTCCTCGGCGTGCTTGCGCGCCGTACTTTCCGGCAGATCACGGATGCTGTGCAAGGCATCGCCGGAAGTGGGCAGTTGCTTGGCGATATCCGTCAGCACGCCATCCTTGAGCACCCATTGGCGCGGCAGATCGCTCTGCATCGCGGTGCGTTCCCGCCACGCGGCCAGCGCTTTGGCAGCGGCCAACTGGCGCGGCTTGAGCCGCTGCAGGCCGCGCAGTTTTTGCCAGGCGTTGTCCGGATCCGGGCGATAGGTGGCGGGATCGGTGAGGCGCACGGTCTCCGTCTCCAGCCAGCCGAGACGCTGCTGGCTTTCGAGCTTGTGTTTCAGGCGCGGATAAATCTCGCGCAGGTAACGCACGTCATCGGCGGCATAGCGGCGCACCGCCGGCGCCAACGGCCGGCGCGTCCAGTCGGCACGCGTGTGACTTTTCTCCAGACTCACTCCCAGTACGCCCTGCACCACCGTCGCGTAACCGGCCTGGTCGGGAAAACCCGCGAAGCTCGCCGCCAGTTGGGTGTCGAACAGCGGCGTCGGCACCTGACCGTTCAGATTGAAGAAGATTTCCAGATCCTGGCGCGCCGAGTGCAGCACCTTGAGAATGCGCGTGTCGTCAAGCACGGCCAGCAGCGGCTCGAGCGACGCCACTGCCAGCACGTCCACGCACGCGACCCGCTGCTCCGTGGCCACCTGCACCAGACACAGCTTGGGATAATAAGTGCGCTCCCGCATGAATTCCGTATCCAGCGCCAGCCACTCGCTGCTGCCGAGTTCGGTGCACAGCGCCTGCAAAGCCTCGGCAGTTTCGATCCACAGATAATCGTCGCTCATGGAATTTTCGGGCTGAAGTCCGGTGGGCCGGCACGGTATGATGCGTGGCGGCTGGTTGAGCGGGAGGACGGGTGAAAGCAATTGTACGCACCTGCTGGCAGATTTGCCTGCTGCGTCAGGGTCCGCAGGTGTTTCCGCGTTCCTGGACGCTGTTCGTCATCCTGTTGCTGCTTTACATGGCCGCGGACGTGGCGCTGTTCGTGGCGCAGGGACTGCGTGGGCCGGTACTGCTGCCGGAGTTGCTGCTGGACACGGCCCTGTTGTTGGCGTTCTTTACGCTGGTGCTCGCGATCTGGCAGAAACTCGAACGTTTCAACCAGACGCTCAGCGCGCTGCTCGGCACCGGGACCATCATCATGCTGGTGGCCGCACCACTCGGCCTGCTGGCCACGCTGCTGCCCGCGTCCACCGGCACCCAGGCGGTGGGCGTATTGCTGTGGGTGGTCCTGGCCTGGAACGTGCTGGTTACCGGCCACATCCTGCGGCATGCGCTCAACACCTGGCTGACGCTCGGTATTATCATCGCCGGCACCTACGTGGTGCTTAATTTGGTAATGTTCTCCGTGCTGTTTCCCATGCGGACCTGAGCATGCGCATCCATATCCTCGGCATTTGCGGCACTTTCATGGGCGGGATTGCGGCGCTGGCGCGCGCCGCCGGCCACCAGGTCAGCGGCTCGGACGACAACGTCTATCCGCCCATGAGCACGCAGCTTGAATCCCTGGGAATTCCACTGCTCAAGGGCTATGCCGTGGAGCATCTCAAGCCCGCGCCGGACCTGGTGCTGGTGGGCAACGCCCTGTCGCGCGGCAACCCGGAGCTGGAGACGGTGCTGGCGCGCGGCCTGCCCTACACCTCCGGCCCGCAATGGCTGGCGGAAAACCTGCTGCGCGGACAACATGTGCTGGCGGTGGCCGGCACGCACGGCAAGACCACCACCAGCAGCATGTTGGCGTGGATTCTGGAGCAGGCCGGCTTGAAGCCCGGGTATCTCATCGGCGGCCTGCCGCGGGACTTCAAGTCGTCGGCGCGCGCCGGCGCCGGCCAGTACTTCGTGGTGGAGGCCGACGAGTATGACACCGCGTTTTTCGACAAGCGTGCCAAGTTCCTGCATTACCGTCCGCGCACTCTGGTACTCAACAATCTGGAATATGACCATGCGGACATTTATCCGGACCTGGCGAGTATCCAGGCGCAGTTTCAGCATCTGCTGCGTACCGTGCCGCGCAACGGACTGATCGTGGCCAACGCGGCGGATGCCGCGCTGCAAACCGTGTTTGCCCAGGGCTGCTGGACGCCGCGCGAAACTTTCTCCCTCGGCGAAGGGGATTGGACTGCGCGTCACGTGGCCGCGGACGGCAGCGCCTTCACCGTGGCGTGGCGCGGCAAACCCGCCGCCATGGTGGAATGGCCGCTGGTCGGCAAGCACAACGTCGTAAACGCGCTTGCGGCCATGGCGGCGGCGCATCACGTAGGCGTGATCCCGAGTCTGGCGGCAGAAGCCCTGATCCGTTTCCAGGGCGTGAAACGCCGACTCGAGGTACGCGCGCGCGTGGACGGCGTCACGGTCTACGACGATTTCGCCCACCATCCCACCGCCATCGCCGCCACGCTCGCCGGCCTGCGCCAACACGTCGGCACGCAGCGCATTATCGCCTTGCTCGAGCCGCGCTCCGCGAGCATGAAACTCGGCGTGCATCGCGACAGCCTCGCGGCCTCGCTGGCCGATGCCGACCGCGTGTTCGTGTATCAGGCGCCGAACGTCACCTGGGACGTGACCGGCGCCATGCAGCCGCTGGGCGCGCGCGCCAGTGTCAGCGGGGAGTTTTCGCAGCTGGTGGATGCCGTGGCCACGGAGGCGCGCAGTGGCGATCACGTACTCATCATGTCGAACGGCGCCTTTAGCGGCATCCACGAAAAGCTGATTGAGCGTTTGCAGCACAAGGCCGCAGCGGCCACTTGGCCCCTGTAGCCGGTATGCCGGAAACCCTGGCGCTGTTTCCACTGAATACCGTGCTGTTCCCGGGCGGGCCGTTGCCGCTGCGTATCTTCGAGACCCGCTACCTCGACATGCTGAGCCGCTGCCTCAAGAGCAACGCGGGGTTCGGCGTGTGTCTCATCGAACAGGGCAGCGAAACCGGCCCGGCACGCACCTACACCGTGGGCACGCTGGCGCGCATCCGCGACTGGAGCAACGATGCGGACGGGCTGCTTCATATTCTCGCGACCGGCGAGCGCCGCTTCCGCATTCTGCGCATGCGCGTGCAGCACGATGGCCTGTATCTCGGCGAGGTGGAATGGCTGCCGGATGAACCGCTTCTGCCCCTGCCGGAATCCGCGCAACCGCTGGCCGAGATGTTGCGCGAGCTGCTGGCGCAACTGTGGCAACGCTACGCCATGATCACACCGGCCTATGGCGACAGCAGCTGGGTGGGTTGCCGGCTCGCGGAACTGCTGCCACTGCCGGTGAAACAGCGGCAACATCTGCTGGAAATCTCCGACGCCCAACTGCGGCTCGATGTCATCGCGGCACTGGTGCAGTCGCAGGCGGAACAGAAATCCGCGTGAACGTCAGCCGCGTCCGGCGGCGATGAACGCCTTGCGCGCCGCGGCCACGGTGGCTTCGATGTCGGCCTGGCTGTGAGCGGCGGATACAAATCCGGCTTCGAACGGCGACGGCGCGAGATACACGCCTTTCGCAAGCATGGCATGGAAGAAGCGCTTGAAACCTTCCGCGTCACAGGCCATGACCTGCGCGTAATTGGTGATCTGCGGAGCGCTGCTGAAGAACAAGCCGAACATGCCGCAGACGTGATTGACGCCGAGCGCGACGCCGGCGCTGCGCGCCGCGTCGTGCAGGCCCTCCGCAAGCTGCCGCGTGCGCTGTTCCAGCTGCGCATAGAACTGCGGTGCGTCCAGCAGTTCCAGGGTCGCCAGGCCCGCGGCCATCGCGAGCGGATTGCCGGAAAGCGTGCCGGCCTGGTACACCGGACCCAGCGGTGATATTTGCTCCATGATGTCGCGCCGGCCGCCGAAAGCGCCGACCGGCATGCCGCCGCCGATGATCTTGCCGAGCGTGGTCAAGTCCGGCCGGACATCATAAAGCGCCTGCGCGCCGCCGCGCGCCACGCGAAATCCCGTCATGACTTCGTCGAAAATCAGCACACTGCCGTGCGCGGTGCAGAGCTCGCGCAGGGTCTGCAGGAATCCCGGCACCGGCGGTACGCAACTCATGTTGCCGGCGACCGGCTCGACGATCACGCAGGCGATTTCCCGGCCGTGTTGCCTGAAGGCTGCGCGCACCGCTTCGCTGTCGTTGTACGGCAGCGTGAGCGTGAGCGCCGCAAGCGCCGCCGGCACGCCGGCCGAACTCGGCACGCCGAGCGTGAGCGCGCCGGAACCGGCCTTGACCAGCAAGGCGTCCGAATGGCCGTGGTACCCGCCTTCGAATTTCACGATGCGCTCGCGGCCGGTGTAGCCGCGCGCCAGGCGAATGGTGCTCATCGTGGCTTCGGTGCCGGAGTTCACCATGCGCACGAGTTCGATGGAGGGCACAAGGCCGCAAATGCGCCGGGCGAGCCGCGTTTCAAGTTCCGTGGGCGCACCGAAGCTCAAACCGCCGGCAGCAGAGGCCTGCACGGCGCGCACCACCTTCGGGTGCGCATGCCCCGCGATCATCGGCCCCCAGGAACCCACGTAGTCCAGGTAACGCCGGCCCCCGGTGTCATATATATAGGCGCCTTCGGCGCGCGCGATGAACAAGGGCTCACCGCCCACGCCCTTGAAAGCGCGCACCGGGGAATTCACGCCGCCCGGAATGTAGCGCTGCGCTTCTTCAAAGAGTTCGGATGACACTCTCCCCTCCAGCAAGCGTGTTCAAATCGACTGCGGGAGCGACGGTCTGCGTCGCGATGGCCTGGAATCGTGGCCGGTACGGCCACTCCCCCAACATATATATATAGCCAGGCTCACTGAAACAACCGCGCATACCGCCGCGCGGCGGATTCGATATCGGCGGACGCGAACAGGCCGCGGATCACGGCCAGCATGTCGGCGCCGGCCGCAACCAGCGCGGCACCGTTTTCCGGCGTGATGCCGCCGATGGCGCAGCACGGTACGTTCAGGCGTTGGCGCGCCACGCGCAACAGCTCAAGCGGCGCGCGCACCGCCTGGGGTTTACTGGGCGAAGCAAAGAAGCTCCCGAAAGCCACATAGTCGGCGCCGGCCTGCTCGGCGGCGAACGCGCGCTCAAGCGAATCGTAGCAGGACACGCCGAGGATGGCGCGCGGGCCCGCGCGCACGCGCGCCTCGTCGAGCGGCGCATCCTCGCGGCCGAGGTGCACGCCGTCCGCCCCGATCTCGACGGCAAGATCCACGTCGTCGTTGATGATGAGCGGCACCTCGTATTCGCGGCACACGGCCAGCAGCGCCTGCGCTTCACGCAGGCGGCGCGCGGCATCGCCGGATTTGTCGCGGTACTGCACGAGGCGCGCGCCGCCGCGGATCGCCGCCGCCGCGGCTTCGGCCAGCGGCGTTGCGGGCGCGGCACCGGAATCGGTGATCGCGTACAGACCGTGCAACAGGCGGCTGCGGATGTTCACGGCACGATCCGGCGGTCGGGAATTATCTGGCCGCGGCCCAGGCGCCAGCCTTGTTGCAGCGCTTTCCACGTGTAGGCCTGCGCTTCGGCCACGGCCTGCGGAACGCCCCGGCCATGCGCGAGCAGCGCGGCGATCGCCGCGGCGAGCGTGCAGCCCGAGCCGTGATAGTTACCGGGCAGTCGCGGCCAGGTGAACGCCCGCGGCCCGCCGTCGCGACTGTAAAGTGTATTGGTGACTTCGGGCGTGGTTTCGTCCGCGCCCTTCACGAGCACGTGCGGCACGCCGCGCGCCAGCAGCTCCGCCGCGCGCGCCGCCGCATCCACGGCCTGCGGCGCAAGCCGCCGGCTTTCGGCGGCATTGGGCGTGGCGACCGTCGCCAGGCGCAACAGCTCCTCGAGGTACACCGTGACGAGCGCATCCTCGGCCAGCGCTGCGCCGCCGGCCGCAACCAGCACCGGATCGAGCACGACCGGAATTCCGGGATGTGCGCGCAACAACTGCGCCACGGCTTTGCCGGTCGCGGCGGTCCCCAGCAGGCCGAGTTTGATGGCCGCAACCGGCATGTCCTGCAACACGGTTTCGGCTTGCGCTACAACGAGTTGTGTCGCTACGGCCTCGACGTGATAGGCGTTCACCGTGTCCTGTACGGTGAGTGAGCTAACCACCGGCGCGGGATGCGCACCGAGCGCAGTGACGGCCTGCGTATCCGCGGTCAAACCGGCGCCGCCGCTGGGATCGTTGCCGGCAATGACCAATACCACGGGAGGTGACGCGGAGACCATGCGTGAATTTTAACCGCTGTGCGTGCCGATGCCGATGCCCCCGTGCGAAAATGCCGGCACGCTTGCCGCGTTGAGCTGATATTCTGAGCGCATGAATCCCGTTGCTTCCGTCCCGGCCCGAGTCACACTCAAGTCCTACATGTGCGTGAATTGCGGTTTTGTATATGAAGAAGCCAGGGGGCATCCCGAAAGCGGCGTCGCTCCGGGCACGCGCTGGGAGGACGTGCCGCTCAACTGGCACTGCCCGGATTGCGGCGCGGGGAAGGAAGATTTCGAGATGATCGAAATCTGAAATCGCGTCTCTTGGCGTCCGGCGCCGTTAAAGATCCGCTCGCCATGCTCATCTGCCGGCAAGTCAACTCCGCTTGCGCGCGGCTTTTTGCCCGGCCAGTCGCACAGCGCGTTAAAGCTGTTGCACGCGGTAACCCGCCCTCCGGAATCGCGCCAACAGCCCGTCCGGCCCGATGAGGTGCATCGCACCCACCACCACGAAGTACACCCGTCCGCTGCGTGCCAGGCGAACGAGCCGCGGAAACCAGGCATGGTTGCGATCCACGATCAGCCGCGCATAGGCCCGCGGATAATTTTCAAAGTCATGTTGCATGATGCGGCGCATACCGGCGGCATCACCGTTTTGCCAGGTGCGGATCAGCGCGTGCACCTCGACGAGGAAATTTCCGGCCTGCTGCAGGGACTGCAGCAGCATGTCCTGCTGCACCCGGGCGGGCAGGCGCGCGAGAAAGTCCAGTTGCTGGCGGACGGTTTCCAGACCGATCACGGGTTTGCCGGACATCTGGGCTTCATCGGCGAAATGATGATCCAGGCCGTAGCTGGGATTGAAAGCCGCCTGCTGCAATTGCATTTCCAGCACCGTGATGCTGCCCAGCCACGGGCGCAATCGATCCAGCCGTTGCATGTCTATGCCGAGATTCTGCGCCCGGGTCGCAACCTGCTGATAAACGGCGGACGGCAGTTCGGTGCGCAGGGATTCCCCGGGCGGGTAGGCGCCAAGTCGCAGCGCCTGCTCCCGCACGTTGACGGGATCCACCAGGGTGAGATTGACTTCCTCGACGAGCGCATACGAATCCCGGAACGCGGATTCCATGACATCGGGAAGCGGATAACTGTCCGGGTTGAGCGTGTGGATGGAGCCGGCCAGGTACATGGACGCCTGCCCCTTGCTGATGCGCCAGATGAAATTCCGCGCCGGAGCATCCGCAGCAGCGTTCTGCACCGCCGCAGATTGGGCGCCGCTGGCCAGCGATGCGGCGCCCAACAGCAGGGTGAACAAGGCGGCGCACAGCAACAGGGCATGCCGCAGCTTCTTGTGCATGTTCCGATACTCCCACCGATTGCGTGTTTCCCGGGACGGGAATCGCAGGTTAACGCTTTTCCAGCCAGTGTACTTCGGTTTCCACGCGGCCGTCTGGGTGCAGGCTCAGCCAGCGCAGGCCGGGCGGTTTGTCATCGGTGGCGAATTTCTCCGCTCCGGGCAGAAATTGAATGCAGGTGGACGGTGCGGCCAGCAGGCGCACGCCGCGGCGCACGGCGTCGAATTCCTGATGCACGTGACCCCAGATCACGCCGCGCACATTTGCGCTGCAATCCAGAATGCTGAAAAATTCATCGGGATTGTCGAGCGCAATGCGGTCCAGCCAGGCGCTGCGCAGCGGCACCGGATGATGATGCAACGCGATCAAAACGTGAGCGTCACCCGCCGTACGCAGGCCGTCCTGCAGCAATGTCAGCTCGGGCTGGCTCAGGTGCCCGCCGACCTTCCCTGGTACCTGCGTGTTCAGAAGCAGGATGCGCCAACCGTTCAGGCGCTGCATGCCGCCCACGTGCAGGCCTGCAGCCTGGATGGCGCGCAGTTCCCCGGCGGCGTCGTGATTGCCCGCGATGGCCGCCACCGGCGCGTGCAACTGCCGCAGCATTTCCGCCAGTACCGGGTATGCGGCGGGCTGGTCATGCACCAGATCGCCGGTGGCCAGCACCAGATCGGGTCGCGGCTGACGCGCCGCCGTGTCCAGCACGCGTTGCAGAGTCTCGCGGGTATTGACGCCATGCAGCGTGCCACCAGGGTCCGCGAACAGATGCGTGTCGCTGATCTGCAGCACGCGCAGCGGAGTAGAATCAGGGCTCACTGGAAATTCCGGCGGTGCGGGTGATGTCCAATCGTACCATCTCCATGACGGACGGCCTGTATCAATACTTGTTGCAGGTGTCGCTGCGTGAACCGCCGATATTGCAGCGCCTGCGCGCGGAAACCGCGCAGCATCCAAAACACGGCATGCAGATTTCGCCCGAGCAGGGGCAGTTCATGCGCCTGCTGGTGCGCATGCTGGGCGCCAGCCGCTGCATCGAAGTCGGCGTGTTCACCGGCTACAGCAGCCTGTCGGTGGCGCTGGCGCTGCCGGACGACGGCCACATCATCGCCTGCGATGTGAGCGCAGAATACACCGCGGTGGCACGCCGCTACTGGCACGAAGCGGGCGTGGAAAAACGCATCACCCTGCATCTCGCGCCGGCGCTGGAAACCCTGGATGCACTGCTCAAGCGCGGCGAACAGGGACGCTACGATTTCGTCTTCATTGACGCCGACAAGGGCAATTACCTGAACTATTACGAGCGCATCATCCGGTTGCTGCGACCGGGCGGCGTGATCGCGGTGGACAATGTGTTGTGGGACGGGGCGGTAATCGACAAGAAGGACAAGAGCAAGGACACGGTGGCGATCCGTGAGTTTAACGCGGCATTGCACCGGGACCAGCGCATTGAGCTGTCCATGGTGCCGATCGGCGACGGTCTGACCCTGGCGCGCAAGCGTTCCTGAATTGAATCGGCGGAGAACCGCATGAGAATCCTGGTTGTCGGAGCTTCCGGTTATCTCGGCTACGCCGTGGCATCGGCACTGGCGCGCGCCGGTCACGAAGTGCACGGTTTGGTGCGGCGGCCGGAGGTCGCGAACATGCTGCGCAAGGCGGAAATCCAGCCGCTCATGGGAAAGTTGCAGGAACCGGCTTCGTTCACCGCGGCGGCCGCGCAATGCTCGGTCATCATCTACGCCGCCGCCGACTATCAGGTTGATACTCTGGCTGCGGATCGCGCGGCAATCGAGGCATTACTGGGCGTGGCGGCGCGCGGGCCGAAACCCAAGACTTTCATCTACACCAGCGGCGTGTGGGTGCACGGTGACACTGGCGATACCATGGCGGACGAGACCACGCCCCTTGCCCCTCCGCGCGCGGTGCAGGCACGACCCGCCATCGAGCAGCTGGTACTGGAGCATCCGCAAGTGCGCGGTCTGGTGATCCGCCCGGGCGACGTGTACGGCGGACGCGGCGGGCTCACCGGCATGTGGTTTGAGGGCGCGGAGAAAGGCGAGCTGCGCGTCATCGGCGATGGCCACAACCGCTGGCCGCTGGTACATGTAGAAGATCTCGCCGACGCCTACGTGCGCCTTGCGGAAAGCGGACTGAGCCGGGAAGTCTTCAATGTCACCGACCGTTCGCGTGCCGCGGTGAATGAGATTGCAGAGGCGGTGGTGCGCGCCACCGGCAGCAAAGCGAAGATCACGCACGTGCCGCTGGCGGAAGCGGAAAAGCAGATGGGGGCGTTTGCCGAATGTCTGGCGCTCAACCAGCACGTGGACAGCCGCAAGGCCGTGCAGCGGCTCGGCTGGCAACCCAGGCACGGCGGTTTCGTAGACGCTGCGGAAATTTACTACCAGGCCTGGAAAGCCTGGAGCTGAGCGCATCAAGCGCGGCGCATGTATTTTCCCTGCAGTGATTCCAGGCCACAGCAGGCAATCAGGCTGACCGCCAGCGCCACGCCCACGATCCAACCCCAGCCATTCGCACCCATGGGTATGACCTGCAGCCCGTAGAGCAGCGACGCGAGCGCGGCCAGTAGATATACCGGACCGGTGTAGAAACAATGCCGGCGTCCGCAACGGCGCGCGTTGGCAAGACACGCGGCGCCCGCCACGGTGAAACCCAAGGTCCACAACGCCGTGTGCGCGACCTCGCCGGTGAAGGCGCCGATAATGATCAGCAACCACGGCCCCCACCAAAGCAGCGGCGTCCAGCGCGAATTCAGCAGATCGGTTTTCTGGTCGGTGGCACACTCGGACATGGCGTTATCCAGCCCGGGCGGAGCTTTTCACGGCCGGAGTTTGCATCTCGGCGGTCTGATCCACGTAATCCAGCCAGCCGTATTTATCGGCGGTCTTGCCTTCGAACAGACCGAAGAACAACTGCTGCATCCGCCGCGTTACCGGCCCCGGCTGACCCGTGCCCACCGGCTTGCCGTCCACCGAGCGGATCGGCGTGATCTCGGCCGCGGTGCCGCACATGAACACTTCATCGGCGAGATACAGGTACTCGCGCGGCATGCCACGCTCCACGACGTTGATGCCGGCGTCCCCAGCCAGCTTCATGAGCGCATCGCGGGTGATACCGTCCAGTATGGCCGCGCTCACCGGCGTGGTGTGCAACTCACCCTGGAACACCAGGAACAGGTTCTCGCCCGCGCCTTCGCTCAGCAGGCCGTTGCTGTCGAGCGCGATGCCTTCACCAAAGCCGAGCCGCCGCGCTTCGCGCGCCATCAACTGGCCGGAGAGGTAATTGCCGCCGGCCTTGGCGCCTGCGGGGATGGTGTTGGGCGCGAAGCGTTGCCAGGTCGATACGCAGGCATCGATGCCCTTGTCTACCACGCCATTGCCGAGATAACTGCCGAGTTCCCAGGCGCCCACGGCCATGTCGGTGGGTGATTCGGCGCTCAGGCTCAGGCTTTGGCCCAGGCCGCGGAAAGCAATCGGGCGGATGTAGGCCCGCTTCAGACCGTTGATGCGTACCACTTCGCGGCACGCGGCCGCAATGGTGGCGGCGTTGTAGGGCATGGGCATGTCATAAATTTTTGCGGAGTTAAAAAACCGCCGCATGTGATCCGCGAGCCGGAAGATCGCCACGCCTTTGGGCGTGGGATAGCTGCGGATGCCCTCGAATATGGAGGAGCCGTAATGCAGGGCGTGCGCCATCACGTGCGTGGTGGCCTCGGCCCAGGGTTTGATCTTGCCGTTGTGCCAGATATGCGCAGGGAATTGAATTGCCACGTTTATGACCTTAGGTGCGTGCGGGAGTGGCCGGTGATGCCGGGCCGGGAACACCGGTATGCGCATTTTAGCCGTTTGCATGGCTATACTTCAGGTCTGGGAAGCACATAGTTGCGGTCAGCGTTCCGGTTCGCTACTTTGTGCCCACCGGCGGCCCGAATTCCGGGTCGCGCCGGGAATGACCTCATGGAACCACCCGTTGCGCCGAGGGACTCAATGAATACACCGGAAGAGCGCCGGAAATACCCGCGCTTGCGCCGCGAAGAGCGCGCGGTGATTCGCCGCGTGGACACCCAGTCGGACAATCCGGCCGGTGACATTCTGTATTGCAAGACCGTGGACATCTCGCCCGCGGGCATGCAGGCGCGCGCCAAGCAGCAATTGCGCCCGGGCGAAATGGTGGAGGTGGTGATCAGCATCGAGGGCTACCGCGATTCCTTTCACCTGCATGGCCAAACCCGCTGGTGCCGCCCGGCGGAAGACGCGGATGAATTTCTGGTCGGTGTCGAATTACTGTCATCCGAAAACGGCGACCTGGCCTTGTGGCGGCGGGTTTTCAATTAGCGTGATTCTGGACAACTGGAGTTTGCGGTCATGAAGATCCTGAATCGTTTTGGTCTGATGCTGCCGGGCGTGGGCGCGCTGCTGTTTGCGGGTTGCGTGGGCTGGCAGCCGGGCAGCGGGGTTGCCAGCCAGCAGCAGGCGGATACCATGACCGCGCAGGTGAACGCCGCGATTGCGCGCTTCAAGCAGCGCGATCCCAGCATCCAGCATTTCTTTGACCAGGCTTATGCTTACGCCATCTATCCGTCGGTGGGCAAAGGCGGTTTCTGGATCGGCGGCGCGCACGGCAACGGCGCGGTCTATGAAAAAGGGCGTCTCGTGGGCGTGACCAGCGTCACGCAGATCACCATCGGTCCGCAGATCGGCGGACAAGCCTACAGCGAAGTCATTTTCTTCCGCGATGGCAACGCGCTTGCGAGCTTCGAGGCCGGCAATTTCACCTTCAGTGCCCAGGTGTCCGCGGTGGCGGCGACTGCCGGCGCCGCCAAAAACGCCGCCTGGAACAACGGCGTGGCGGTATTCACCGCGGCCGAGGGCGGGCTGATGGCCGAGGCTACCATCGGCGGCCAGAAGTTCACCTTCACCCCCATTGCACATTGACCGTGCGCGGAAGCCTCAAAAGAAAAGCTCCGCAAGGGGCTTTTCTTAGTTGGACGGGCGCGCTAATCAATACCGGTAAATCTCAGGCTTGTAAGGCCCGTCCACCGGGACGCTGAGGTAACTCGCCTGCTGGGGCGTCAATTGGCTCAGATGTGCGCCGATACGCCCGAGATGCAGACGCGCGACTTTTTCGTCCAGGTGCTTGGGCAGCACGTAGACCTTTTTATCGTATCGGGCGCCGTGAGCGTAAAGCTCGATCTGCGCCAGCACCTGGTTGGTGAAAGAATTCGACATTACGAAGCTCGGGTGCCCGGTGGCGCAGCCGAGGTTCACCAGCCGGCCTTCGGCGAGCACGATGATGCGGTGGCCATCCGGGAAAATCACGTGGTCCACCTGCGGCTTGATGTTCTCCCATTGGTATTTGCGCAGGCTGGCGATATCGATTTCCGAATCGAAGTGGCCGATGTTGCAGACGATGGCATTGTGCTTCATCTTCGCCATGTGCGCGTGGGTGATGACATCCACGTTGCCGGTGCAGGTGACGAAGATGTCGCCCTGGGCCGCGGCCTCCTCCATGGTGACCACGCGGTAGCCTTCCATCGCCGCCTGCAACGCGCAGATGGGATCAATTTCCGTGACCCACACGCTCGCCCCCAGGCCGCGCAATGACTGGGCACAACCCTTGCCCACGTCGCCGTAGCCCGCGATCACCGCGATCTTGCCGGCGATCATCACGTCGGTTGCGCTCTTGATGCCGTCCACCAGCGATTCGCGGCAGCCGTAGAGGTTATCGAACTTCGACTTGGTCACCGAGTCATTGACGTTGATGGCCGGGAATGGCAGGACGCCGGCTTTCTGCATCTCGTACAGCCGGCGCACCCCGGTGGTGGTCTCCTCGGTCACGCCTTTTATGTTTGCGAGAATCTTCGCGTAATAACCCGGCCTGGCGTCCAGGCGTTTTTTAATGGCCTTGAACAGCGCGCTTTCTTCTTCGTTGGTCGGCTTGGAAATCAATGCCGGATTCTTTTCAGCCTTCGCGCCCAAGGTAACGAGCAGCGTGGCATCACCGCCGTCGTCCAGAATCATGTTGGGCGCGCTGCCGTCCGCCCACTCCATGATGCGGTGCGTGAAGTCCCAATATTCATCCAGCGATTCGCCCTTGTAGGCGAACACCGGCGTGCCGCCGGCAGCGATGGCCGCGGCCGCGTGGTCCTGGGTGGAATAGATGTTGCAGGAAGCCCAGCGGATGTCGGCGCCCAGTGCCTTGAGCGTCTCGATGAGCATGGCCGTCTGGATGGTCATGTGCAGCGAGCCCGCGATGCGCGCGCCTTTCAGGGGTTGCTGCTTCTTGTATTCCTCGCGCACCGCCATGAGACCGGGCATCTCAGTCTCGGCGATGGCGATTTCCTTGCGGCCCCACTCGGCGAGGCCGATGTTCTTGACGAAGTAATCCCGGGATTTCTTGCTTACCACGGCGTTCATTGTGTGTCTCCACAAAACAAACGAGCGCCGTTGTGATGACGGTTCCTTTCCCAAGCCTGGCCGGCCAATCCGGTTGCAGCGCTCCTTGGGAGCAGAACCTGCCCGTTGCGGGCGAAGGATTTACGCTCAGCTCACCGCCTTGAGTCTGGCTGCGTCGCGCAGCACTTCGGTTTTATCAATCTTCTCCCAGCTGAATTCCGGCTCCTCGCGTCCGAAATGACCGTAGGCCGCGGTCTTGCGGTAAATGGGCCGGATCAGGTCCAGCATCTTGATGAGGCCGTAGGGACGCAGATCGAAATGCTCGCGCACCAGCTTGGTCAACTGCTCGTCGCTCAGGCGGCCGGTACCGAAGGCGTCCACGTTGATGGAGGTCGGCTCGGCCACGCCAATCGCGTAGCTCAGCTGGATCTCGCAGCGCTCCGCGAGGCCCGCGGCCACCAGGTTCTTGGCGACGTAGCGCGCGGCGTAGGCGGCCGAGCGGTCCACTTTCGATGGATCCTTGCCGGAGAACGCGCCGCCGCCGTGGCGCGCCATGCCGCCGTAGGTGTCGACGATAATCTTGCGTCCAGTGAGGCCGGCGTCGCCCACCGGTCCGCCGATGACGAAGCGGCCGGTCGGATTGATGTGAATCTTGGTGTCGCGGCCGAGCCATTCCTTGGGCAGCACCGGACGGATGATTTCCTCCATCACCGCTTCCTGCAAGGTCTTGTAAGCCACATCCGGCGAATGTTGGGTGGAAAGCACCACGGCCGACAGGCCCGCGATCTTGCCGTTCTCATAACGGAACGTAACCTGGCTCTTGGCGTCCGGCCGCAGCCACGGGAATTTGCCGCTCCGGCGCACTTCCGCCTGGCGCTTCACCAGCCGGTGCGCGTAAGTGATGGGCGCGGGCATGAGCACGTCGGTTTCGTTGCTGGCGTAGCCGAACATCAGGCCCTGATCGCCGGCGCCCTGTTCCTCGGGACTCTTGCGGTCCACGCCCTGCGCGATGTCGCCCGACTGCTTGCCGATCGCATTCAGGACCGCGCAGGTCTCCCAATCGAAGCCCATCTCGGATGTATAGCCGATGTCCTTCACCACCTGTCGGACGAGATGTTCGAGGTCCACCCAGGCATTGGTGGTGACTTCGCCGGCAATGATCACCATGCCGGTTTTCACCAGGGTTTCGCAGGCCACGCGCGAATGCTTGTCCTGCTCGAGCATGGCATCCAGCACCGCGTCGGAAATCTGATCCGCCATCTTGTCCGGATGGCCTTCCGAAACCGATTCCGAGGTGAACAGGTAGTTGCGCGACATGAGCGGATCCTTGGCGTCTGCACTGGATGAAAGACCGATAGTTTACTGTTTCAGTCCGCCATTTTCGACTTTTTATGCCAAGCCTCAAACGCACCGCCAATCGCTGCCTGCGCCTGTTGCCGGCGCGTAGCGCCTCTGGAACACAGGGCGCACGAGGCTTCGAAATCCGTTGCCGAAGGAAGTTTGGCCTGGATCCGGCCTTGCGACCGTGTATGCCGCCCGGCAAATGCTGTCGCTCGCAGTTGCCGGGCGCCACAAATATGAATCATTTGTGAACCGGCGCACAAACGGCAGCGGGTAAATGTATGTGTGCTATAAGTTATAACCGGTCAGGTCAAAGAACGCGGGCTACGCCATGATAAATGGGTTTTCCCCGGCCAAGTGCATGCTGCTGGTCGCGGCAATATTCGCGGCGGGTTGCGGTGGAGGCGGCCCGGATTCTTCGACAACGGCGCCCGTGCCGCCGCTGGCCATGTTGTCGCCGCCCGGCGCACCGTTGGTGCGCGTCTCCGGGCCCTCACCCTACGCTGCAAGCTGCGGCGGCGCCGCGGCCGGCAGTGTCAACTATGAGGATGCCGAGGTCGAACCCTATGTCGCGGTGAATCCCGCCAATCCATCGAACGTCATCGGAATCTGGCAGCAGGACCGCTGGTCGGACGGCGGCGCGCACGGCCTGGTCATCGGCCGCAGCCTGGACGGCGGCAAGACCTGGAGCGAACAGGCCATCAACCTGTCGGTGTGCGGCGGAGGCAACAGCAGCAATGGCGGCGATTACGCGCGCGCCTCGGATCCGTGGGTGACGTTTTCGCCCAATGGCGTGGCGTATGTGATTTCCATTTCCTTCAGCGGCGCCAGCATGACGGCCGGTTCGCTCAGCAGCGTGCTCGTGAGCCGCTCGGCCGACGGGGGCGCCACCTGGAGCAATCCGGCCACGCTCATCCTGGACGGCGCGAGCGCGTTCAACGACAAGGAAACCCTCACCGCCGATCCCAATAATTCCAATTACGTGTATGCGGTATGGGACCGGCTCGATACCGGCGGCCACGGCCCCGCGTATTTCGCGCGCAGCACCAACGGCGGCCAGAGCTGGCAACCGGCCGTGCCGATTTACGATCCGGGTGTCAACAATCAAACCATCGGCAACGAAATCGTGGGGCTGCCGGACGGCAGCATCGTGGATGTCTTCGAGGAGATTGACAGTACTTCCGCCAACAGCGGCACAGGAAATATACGGGTGATGCGCTCGACCGACCAGGGAGCCACGTGGTCGGCCCCGGTCACGGTGGCGCAGGACCTGTCCGTGGGCACGCGCGATCCCAACACCGGCAACGCCGTGCGTGACGGCGGTTTCCTGCCGCAGATCGCCGCCGGCGCCGGCAAACTGGCCGTGGTATGGCAGGATTCGCGTTTCTCCGGCGGCCTGCGTGACGGCATCGCACTCTCGCAATCCAGCGACGGCGGTCAGACCTGGAGCGCGCCGGTGGAGATCAACTCGGTGCCCGCGGTCGAGGCGTTCACGCCGAGCGTCGCGATTCTGGCCGATGGCACCATCGGCGTCAGCTATTTCGACTTCCGCAACAACACCACCAATCCCGGCCAGTTGATCACCGACTACTGGTTCACCTCCTCGACCGACGGCGTGCAGTGGAGCGAGCAGCACATCTCCGGATCGTTCGATCTGGACCTGGCACCGAATGCCGAAGGTTTGTTCCTCGGCGACTACCAGGCGCTCGCGGTCATCGGCCAGGCGTTCGTGCCGTTTTTCGTGCAGACCAACAATCAGGGTACCGGCAATCGTACCGACAGCTTCGTGCTGCCGCCGCAGCCGGTGCCGCTGACGCTCACGCGGCGCGTCACCAACATGGCACGGCCGGCACCCGCGAGCCTGAGGCTTGATCCGGCCGCCCGGCAACGCATCCACGCACAACTGCAGCGCTTCCTGCGCGGCGAAATTCCGGGTTGGGAAAAAATCCAGGCGCAGCGGCTGAAAGCCAGCCCACCGTAGTCAGCGGATGGCGCGACGCACCCAGCCGTTTGCGCTCCTTGCCACTTCATAGGTCGGCCAGTAGCGCAAATCCAGTTTCAGCGTGATGACTCCGGGCGCGCGATCCCAGCCGTTCATCGTCAGTCGCACCACGTCGCCGTCGTGCAGATCCTTGACGGCCGCAATGAAGCTGTCCATGTCCTTTGTCGGCTGGCCATTGACCGCGACGATGCGCTGGCCGGGCGTCAGACCATAGCGGCTCGCGGGCGAGCCGTAGTTGTAGAAATCCACGAGCAGGCCGCGCGGCGGAATTCCGAATTGCGCGGAGGCCGCGAGCTGGGGTTTCTGCAGAAGCGCGCCGGCCCACAGCAGTATGCGGCGCGTACCCTGACCGCTGAGCGCCACGCTGGGCACCTCGAGGCTTATGACTTTGCCGTTGCGCAGCACCACCAGATTTACCTTCGGCCGCTGGCTCGCCTGCTCGACCACGCGGAAACCGGTCACCGGCCGGCCGTTCACGGCCAGCAGCAGGTCACCGGTTTGCAAAAGCCCGGCGGCCGGCGTGTCCGAGGTAAGACGCGTCACGATCAAGGCCTGGCGGCGTGCGGTTTCCGCGGCCGACAGCCGGATAATCCAGCGTTCCGGCAATCCCAATTGGCGTGCCTGCGCCAATGAAATCGGTACGAGCTCCGCACCCAGCGAGCGCAGCTGGCTGCCGCGCTCCACGATGCGCAGCATGTCGCGGACAGTGTCCGCGGGAATGCCGCGCTGCATTTCGGCAATGTGCCCGCCTTCGGTGTAGGCAAAGCTGGCCCACAGCGCCGTCACCCGCCCGCCGGCATCGGTGAGCACCCCGGTCACTCCCGCAGGTGCGCTGGCGACGTCCAGCACGTTCAGGTTGGTGTCGCGGAAACGGAAGGTGCGCGACAGCGGGAAATTCACCGGCTCCTCGCGGGTCACGCGGGTTTCCTGGCCGGTGAGCGTGCCGTCGGGCTGGTAGCCGATCAGCCACGTGCGTTCGCCGGGGCGCGCCGCGCGGGTGCTGAATGCCGCACTTTCCACCGGCGTCCTGCCGATCAGTTTCGGATCGTACTGCAGCACCGCCAGATCGTGCAGCGGGTCGAGATACAGTACCTTGGCGGGAATCTGCAGCGCGCCTGCGAAGGTGATGCGCGCATCACCCATGGCCACCGGCACGGTGTCGCGGTCCGCGAGCACCAGCCCGCGCCCGGCATCCACAATCAGACCGGCGCCCACGTAATGGGTCTCGCTCACGCCGTCCACCGGATACGGCATGTCGAAATTCACGTACACCAGCGAGCGTGCCAGCCGGTTGAGCCGGGCATCGTCGTAATGCACTGCACTCACGCTCGCGGGCGCGAGCGGTGCGGATGCGGGCGCCGGCGGCAAGGGCTGACACGGCCACACGCCGAGTGCGTCATTGCGCGTGCAGCGGTCGGCGGGGAACCAGCGCCGGTCCACGGTGATTATTCCCAGTGAAGTCTGTACGGTGTCCGCGAGGTGAAAGTAACGCAGACGCACGTGCATGTCTTCGGGAAGTTTCTCCAGCACGCGCTGGAAAGCATCCAGATCCGGTGTGGCCACGCCGTCGAGCTCGGTGATGACCGCACCGCGGGTGATGCCCGCGGTGCTGAACACGTACCCGGGGTTGGCGAGATACACACCGCTGACCGGCACGTTGAAGCTGCGCGCCAGCTGATACGACAGGTTGTTGAGCACGGCGCCGCCGAATTCCAGATAGGAGTCCGGCGTGATCCGGTACAGGTCCGCGACCTTGAGCTTGACGCTCAGCGCCACGCCGCCGCGGTTGATACCGAGGGTAATGGTCTGACCCACGGCGTCATCCAGAATCTGCTCGAGCGGCACGAACGCCGACAGCGCCCTGCCGTTCACCGACAACAGGAGGTCCCCGGGCTGCAGCACGCCGTCTGCCGGCCCGCCGGGCAGTACCCGGTCGACCACCAGCAGCCCGGTCCAGTCGGGATGCGCCTGCCGCAGCTGCGCTTGCTCGCCGGCCGGCAAGCCCAGGCGCTCGAGTTCGTCGTAATACAGGTGCTGGAATTCGGCTTCCAGCGTGCCGCGGGTGACCGGCTCGCCGGCCTGAATGCGCGTGAGCGCGCGCAGCACGCGTTGCAGCGGCAGGAAATAGCTCGAAGATGCATCGGTGCGCGCGCCGGCATTCAACGCGATCACGTCGCCATTGATGTTGATGACCGGTGAGCCCGAGGAACCGCCGCTGGTGCCGGAAACCGCCTGGTAATAGAAAGTGTTGAAATCGTTGTAACCGCCGGCACCGTATTGCGGCGCGGCGCGATCGAGGCGCGCGAGCGTGCCGGAAAGGATTGACAGCTGCTCGCCGGCGTCGTTGCCGATGATGCGGATGTCCTCGCCGACGCGCGCGTCTTCGGGTGCCAACTCGAGCGACGCCGGATGGATGTACTTCAACTGGCCGGGGTCATATTGATAGAAACCGAAATCGTGCACCGGATCCCGGTATATGGGTTTCAGCGGTACCACCTCATGGTCCTGAAACACCGCTTCGGCCACTACCGGCCCCGGGGTCACCACGTGACGATTGGTCAGAATGATGCCGCGCTGCGCATCCACCACGAAGCCCGTGGCCTGCCCGGTGAGATTCCAGTCGGTGTCGAAGGCGCGCGTGGCGTTCACGCGGATGGACACGATCGAGGGTGACACCTGCGCGATGGTCGCGGTCCATTGCTGTGCGCCGCCCGGGTTCGCGGCGGCAAGCGCCACGCCGGGCAGCAGCGTCCACAGGACCAGAAACCCGCGCAGGCGCGACATGCTCATGCCCATTGAATGGAAGGACGGGAATTTGACCACAGGATGGCGTGCGGTGCGGACTTTTTTACAGCTTGTGGCCGAAAGCCTTTTCATACTGCGCCGCGAATTCCGCCTGGGTGAAACGGTGGTTCTGGGTGCCGCGCTGGGCGATCTTGATGGCGCCCATGAGCGCGGCGATCTGGCCCGTGGTTTCCCAGTCGCGGTCCTGCACCAAGCCGTGCAGCAGGCCGGCACGGTAGGCATCGCCGCAGCCGGTCGGGTCCTGTACCAGCGCGGCCTTGACCGCGGGCACCTGTATGCGGCGCTGTTTCACGAAGATTTCCGAGCCCTTGGCGCCGCGCGTGACGACCAGGGCCGCCAGCTGCTCGGCAATCGCCGAGGCGTTGAGCCCGGTCTTGTGCTCCAGCATTTGCGACTCGTAGTCGTTCACCGCCACCCAGGTGGCCATACGCATGAATTCCCGCAGCTCCGCACCGGAAAACAACGGCAGGCCTTGGCCCGGATCGAACAGAAACGGAATGCCCGCGTCGTAAAACTGGCGCGCGTGCTGCAGCATGCCCTCGCGCCCGTCGGGCGCCACCACGCCCAGCGTGATGGCGGAATCCGCCGGCACCGATTGCTCATGGGCATGGCCCATGGCGCCGGGGTGAAACGCGGTAATCTGGTTGTTGTCGGTATCGGTGGTGATGAACGCCTGCGCGGTATAGGTGCCCGGAACTTCCGTGATGTATTTGCGGCTGATGCCCTGTTTCTCCAGCCAGGCCGCATACGGCTGAAAATCCGCACCCACGGTGCCCATGGGCAAGCCCTCGGTACCCAGCAGTTTCAGGTTGTAAGCAATGTTGCCGGCGGTGCCGCCGAACTCGCGGCGCAGCTCGGGCACCTCGAAACACACATTCAGCATGTGAATCTTGTCGGGCAGGATCTGGCTCTTGAACGGCTGCGGATACGCCATGATCGTGTCGTAGGCAAGGGATCCGCAGATCAGAATGGACATTTGAACCTCAGTGCTGTGTATGGTGCGCTGCGTACTGCGCGCCAAAGCGCTGCGTGCATTCTTCGCAGCACCCGGCACGCAGCATTGCGTTTTATCCCAGTGCCTTGAGGGCCTTGTTGTAATCCGGCTCGTTGGCGATCTCCGGCACCATTTCGGTGTACGTCACCTTGTCGTTTGCATCCAGAACCACCACAGCTCGCGCGGTCACGCCGGCCAGCGGGCCATCCTGAAGCAATACGCCATAGTCCTGGGCGAATTTCTTGTCGCGCATCAATGATAATGGCACCACGTTGTCCAGGTGTTCATTGCCGCAGAACCGCCCTTGGGCGAACGGCAAATCGGCGGACACGATCAGGATCACTGTGTCGGCGTGCTGCTTGGCGTGCTCGTTGAATTTCCTGGTGGACAGCGCGCACACCGGCGTGTCCAGGCTCGGCACGATGTTGAGCAGTTTCTTCTTGCCCTTGTAATCCGCGAGCGATACGTCCTTCAGGTCCTTGGTGGTGAGTTTGAAATCCGGCGCCTTGGCGCCGACTTTTGGCAGCTCGCCGCTGGTGTGGATGGGATTGCCGCGTAATGTGATCTTGGCCATGGTGTTTTCCTCCTGTTAATTAGGAATCGCGGCCAGGACGGCCGCTCCCACATTCAGCTTTACCTGTGGGAGCGACGGTGCCCGTCGCGATTATTACCCTCATCTTGCACCCTCCCCTCAAGGGGAAAAGGGACAAGGAATACAGCCAGAGGCTGTACATTTCACTCATATTCACTCAGCGGCGGGCAACTGCACATCAGATTGCGGTCGCCGTAGGCGTTGTCGGCGCGTCCGACCGGGGGCCAGTACTTGTTGTGGCGCAGCGACGCCACCGGATAGGCCGCCTGCGCGCGACTGTATTTGTGCAGCCAGTCATCCGCAGTGACCATTGCCGCGGTGTGCGGCGCGTTCCGGAGCGGGTTGTCCTCGCGGTCAAGCCGCCCCTCCTCGACCGCGCGGATTTCCCCGCGGATAGTGATCATCGCCTCGATGAAGCGATCCAGCTCGCATTTGGATTCTGACTCCGTGGGCTCCACCTGCAAGGTGCCGGCCACCGGGAAGCTCATGGTGGGCGCATGCAAGCCGTAGTCCATGAGGCGCTTGGCAACGTCGTCCACAGTGATGCCGCTCGCTTCCTTGATGGGGCGCAGGTCCAGAATGCACTCGTGCGCCACCAGACCGCCGGCGCCGGTGAACAGCACTGGATAGTGCGGCGCGAGTTTTTTCGCCACGTAGTTGGCGTTGAGGATCGCGGTCTCGGTGGCCGCTGTCAGCCCTGGTGCGCCCATCATGGCGATGTACATCCACGAAATCGGCAGGATCGAAGCTGAACCATAAGGCGTGGCCGCCACACTGCCGATACCCTCGGGGCTGCGCAGGTAGCCGGCGCTGCGCTGGTTGGGCAGGAACTTCGCCAGGTGCGCGCCCACCGCCACCGGCCCGACGCCCGGTCCGCCGCCACCATGTGGAATACAAAAGGTTTTGTGCAAATTGAGATGCGACACGTCGCCGCCGAACTGGCCGGGTGCGGCCAGTCCGACCATGGCATTCAGGTTGGCGCCGTCCACGTACACCTGACCGCCATGCTGGTGCACGATGTCGCAGAGTTCGCGCACGTTCTCCTCGAACACCCCGTGGGTCGAGGGATAGGTAATCATGATGGCGGCCAGATCGCGCTTGTGCTCCCCGGCCTTGGCGCGCAGATCGCCGAGGTCCACGTTGCCGCGCTCGTCGCAGGCCACCACCACGACGCGCATGCCGGCCATGTGCGCCGAGGCGGGATTGGTGCCGTGCGCCGAGGACGGAATCAGCACCACGTTGCGCTGCCCCTCGCCGCGCGACGCGTGCCAGGCCTTGATGATCAGCAGCCCGGCGTATTCGCCTTGCGAGCCGGCGTTGGGCTGCAGCGACACCGCCGCATAACCGGTAATCGCGACCAGCATCTGTTCAAGCTGCGCAATCATCTCGCGGTAACCGGTGGTCTGCTCGGACGGCGCGAACGGGTGCATGTGCGCGAACTCCGGCCAGGACACCGGCAGCATCTCGCTCACCGCGTTTAGTTTCATGGTGCAGCAGCCGAGCGGGATCATGCTGCGGTCAAGCGCCAGGTCCTTGTCGGCAAGACTGCGCAGATAACGCAGCATTTCGTGTTCCGCGTGGTAGCGGTTGAACACCGCATGCGTGAGGTAGGCGCCGGTGCGGCGCAGCGCGGGCGGCAGGCCGTAGCGCGTGTCCTTTTCCGGCAGCACGACGCCGTGCGTGCCCTGCTTGCGGGCGGCGGCTGCCGCGAACACGCTGAGCAGATTGAGCACGTCGTCGCGCGTGGTGGTTTCGTCCAGTGACACCCCGACGTGCGCGTCGTCCACGGCGCGCAGGTTCATGTTTTGCGCGCGCGCCGCCGCGTGCACCGCCGCGGTATGCTTGCCGGTGTGCACGGTGAGCGTGTCGAAAAAATTCGCATGGTCCGGCGCGCAGCCGAGCTGCTGCAGACCGGCCGCCAGCATGCCGGTCAGCTGGTGCACGCGTTCGGCGATGCGCCGCAGGCCCTGCGGGCCGTGATATACCGCGTACATGCTCGCCATCACCGCGAGCAACGCCTGCGCGGTACAGATGTTGGAGGTGGCCTTTTCGCGGCGGATGTGCTGCTCGCGGGTCTGCAATGCCAGGCGATAGGCAGTCTGGCCCTGCGCATCCTGGGTGACGCCCACGAGCCGACCCGGCAACTGGCGCTTGAGCGCGTCGCGCGTTGCAAGGTAAGCGGCGTGCGGGCCGCCAAAGCCCATCGGCACACCGAAGCGCTGACTGTTGCCGACCGCGACATCCGCGCCCCACTCGCCCGGCGGCACCAGCAGCGTCAGAGCCAGAAGATCGGCCGCCGCGACGACACCCGCGCCCCGAGTATGCAGCTTTTCGCAGAGTGCACGGTAGTCGCGCACCTCGCCGTTCACGCCCGGATATTGCAGCAGCGCACCGAAACACTCGATTTTGACGGCGTCTTCCGGCTTGCCGACTTTGACGGTAATGCCCAGCGGTTTGGCGCGAGTCTCTACCACCTCGATGGTTTGCGGCAACACATCGTCGGCCACGAAAAAGACCTCGGATTGCGAATGACCGGCGCGTTTCACCAGCGTCATGGCCTCGGCCGCGGCGGTGGCCTCGTCGAGCAGCGACGCATTGGCAATATCCAGGCCGGTGAGATCGGTAATCATCTGCTGGAAATTGAGCAGCGCCTCCAGCCGGCCCTGGGAAATCTCGGGTTGATAGGGCGTGTACGAGGTGTACCAGGCGGGATTCTCGAACACGTTGCGCAGGATTACGCCCGGCGTGTGCGTGCCGTAAAAGCCCTGACCGATGAAGGACTTGAATACCCGGTTTTGGGCGGCCAGCGCGCGCAGCGCCACGAGTGCCTCGCGCTCGGATTTCGGCTC
>JBOIAZ010000021.1:0-3924 GCA_050739175.1 Gammaproteobacteria bacterium | reverse complement strand
GGCCGGTTACAATACCGGCCGTTCTTTTTCGGGAACTGCCATGCCTACTCGCTTCCGCGACATCGAGTTGCATGCGCCAACCGGCTCCAAACTGAGCTGCAAAGGCTGGTCTCAGGAAGCGGCGCTGCGTATGCTGCACAACAATCTGGACCCGGCCGTGGGAGAAAATCCCAGGGAATTGGTGGTTTACGGCGGCATCGGGCGGGCGGCGCGCGACTGGGAATGTTTCGACAAGATCGTCGAGACACTCAGGCGCCTGGAAAACGATGAAACCCTGCTGATCCAGTCCGGCAAACCGGTAGGCGTGTTCAAGACCCACGAGTTCGCGCCACGGGTGCTGATCGCCAATTCCAACCTGGTGGGCAAATGGGCCACCTGGGAGCATTTCTTCGAACTGGACCGCAAGGGCCTGATGATGTTCGGCCAGATGACGGCCGGCTCCTGGATCTATATCGGCTCCCAGGGCATCGTGCAAGGCACCTACGAGACTTTTGCGGAAGCCGTGCGTCAGCATTACCAGGGTGATGCCAGAGGCAAGTGGCTCTTAACCGGCGGTTTGGGCGGCATGGGCGGCGCCCAGCCCCTGGCCGCGGTGTTCGCGGGCCTGTGCTGTCTCGCGGTTGAGGTGGACGAGCAGCGCATCGACAAGCGGGTGGCCAGTGGTTACCTGGACCACAAGGCCAAAACCCTCAAGGAAGCGCTCGGCATAGTCAAAGATGCGGCGGCCCAAGGAAAGGTTGTCTCCGTCGGCTTGCTGGGCAATGCGGCGGAAATCTTCGAGGAGATCTACAGGGGCCACGAGCATCCGCATCTCGTCACTGACCAGACGTCCGCTCACGATCCGCTGAACGGCTACATTCCGGTTGGTTACTCGCTTGCGCAGGCCGCGACACTGCGCACAAGCGATCCCGCCCGATACGTGCAACTCGCCAAGCAGTCCATGGCGCGACAGGTGCGGGCCATGCTGGGCCTGCACGCCAAGGGCATTCCCACCTTTGATTACGGCAACAACATCCGCGCCATGGCTCAGGACGCGGGTGTTGCTGACGCATTCGACTTCAAGGGCTTCGTGCCGTTGTATATTCGCCCGCTGTTCTGCGAAGGCATGGGTCCATTCCGCTGGGCGGCACTCTCCGGCGACCCCGAGGACATATATAAGACCGACGCCAAGGCCAAAGAACTGTTTCCCGACAAGCAGCACCTGCACCGCTGGCTGGACATGGCGCGCCAGCGCATCCGCTTCCAGGGCTTGCCGGCGCGCATCTGCTGGCTGGGCTACAAGGAAAGGCACAAGCTGGGACTGGCTTTCAACGACATGGTGCGCAAGGGCGAGTTGAAGGCGCCCATCGTCATCGGCCGCGACCATCTGGACGCGGGCTCGGTGGCCTCACCCAACCGCGAGACCGAGGGCATGCGCGACGGCTCGGACGCCGTGGCCGACTGGCCGGTTTTGAATGCGCTCCTGAACACCGCGAGCGGCGCCTCCTGGGTGAGCTTCCATCACGGCGGCGGCGTGGGCATCGGCTATGCGCTGCACGCGGGCGTGGTGATCGTTGCCGACGGCAGCGAGCGTGCGCAGCGCGCGCTCCGGCTGGTGCTCACCAACGATCCCGGCACCGGCGTCATGCGGCATGCGGACGCCGGATACGAAAAAGCCCTGCAGGTTGCGCGCGAGCGCGGCCTGGACTTGCCCATGTGCGGCACGCGTTGAGGCGGTTCCGCCGCCAGGCGTGTAGATTAACGCCATGCTCATGGACCTCAATGCCGACGTCGGCGAGGGTTGCGGCGACGATGCCGCACTCATGCCGCTGCTCACCAGCGCCAGCATTGCCTGCGGCGCGCACGCGGGCGATGATTCAAGCATGCAGCGCACCGTAGCCTTGGCGCTGGAGGACGATGTCGCCATCGGCGCGCATGTCTCCTATCCAGACCGTGAGCATTTCGGCCGGCGCAATCTCACACTGCCACCCGCGAAACTCACTGCGGAAGTACTGAGTCAATTGCAGGCACTGAGTGACGTCGCGGAGAGCGCCGGCACGCGCGTGCGCTACGTGAAGGCGCACGGCGCGCTGTACAACCGCATGGCCCAGGATGAGGAGACCGCCACGGCGGTGATTGCCGCGCTGCGGAGTTTCGACAGCGCGTTGCCGATACTCACCCTGCCGGAGAGTGCAGCCGAGACGGTGGCGCACCGTCTCGGTACCAAGGCGGTGGCAGAAGCATTTGCCGACCGTGCCTATACCGCGGACGGCAGGCTGGTTTCCCGTGATCTGGCGGGTGCGGTCATCACCGATGAGAACACCGTCGCGCAGCGCGCCGCGGAAATCGCCTGCGCGCACCGCGTCCGGAGCATTGACGGCCGCCGCGTGCGTGTCTGCGCTCGCTCGCTGTGTGTGCACGGCGACACGCCGGGCGCGGTGGCAATGGCGCGCTCAGTGCGTATGGCGCTGGAGCAGGCCGGCGTGGAACTGCGCGCCTTCGCATGAATCTCCGCTTCGTTGGCGACTCCGCGCTGTTGATTGCGCTGCCGGACAGTGCCGCTGCCCAGCACCTGCGCCGCGTATTGCTGGCGGAACATGTTGCCGGCGTGCGCGAGCTGGTGCCGGGCTACGACACGCTGTTGGCGGAGTTCGACCCCCTGGTGCTGGATGCGGACAAACTTTTGTACCGGCTGCCGAAACTCATGGAACATCCGCTGCGCACGTCACAGGGGCGCGAACACGAGATCGAGCTGCGCTACGACGGCGCAGATCTCGAAGCAGTGGCGCGCCTCACGGGGCTCGAAACCATGGAGGTGGTCCGGCGACACAGCGCGCCGAATTACAGCGTGGCGTTTCTCGGTTTTGCTCCCGGCTTTCCCTATCTCGTCGGTCTGGATCCGACGTTGCGCGTGCCGCGGCTGAAATCACCGCGTACCCGCGTACCCGCGGGTAGTGTCGCCATTGCCGGGGAATTCGCCGGCATCTATCCGCAAGCCACACCCGGCGGCTGGCGCGTGCTGGGCCATACTGATGCAGTGCTGTTCGATACCACGCGTGCCCAACCGGTGCTGCTGTTGCCGGGCGACAAGGTCCGTTTCCGGCCGCTGCCGTGATTGTGGTTTTGGAACCGGGACGCTTCACCTGCTTGCAGGACGGCGGCCGCAGCGGATTTGCGCATCTGGGCGTACCGCGCGCGGGTGCTGCCGACACGCTCAGTCTGCGCCAGGCGAATCTGCTGGTGGGCAATCCCGAATGCGCTCCCGCGCTGGAAATGACTTTGAGCGGACCCGTATTGCGTTTCGAAGCGGACGCAGCTATTGCCCTTGCGGGCGGCCAACTGGATGCCAATTTGGACGAGAAGCCGCTGGCCATGTATCAGAGTGTCGTCGTACGTGCCGGCCAGATCTTGCGCTGTGGTGCGCTGCACACCGGGATGCGCGCGTATCTGGCCGCCGCCGGCGGATTTTCCGCGCCGCAGGTCTTGGGCAGCATGGCCAGCGATACGCTTGCGGGCCTTGGCCCGGCCGCATTGCGAGGCGGAGAAAGCCTGAGCATCAGAGCGCAGTGCCTGCAGCAGGGCTGGTATTGGCGTGCGCCGCCGGACTTCGGGGTACGCCCGGTTCTGCGGGTTTTGGCCGGCCCGCATGCCGAATGGTTCACCGCCGGCGCGCTCGAGGAATTTCTCGGCTCGGAGTACGAAGTGCGCAGCGACAGCGACCGCAGCGGATTGCGGCTTGCGGGCGCGCGCGTGGCGCGCAGCCGCCAGCAGGAACTGCGTTCGCAGGGCATAGTGAGCGGTGCAGTGCAGATACCGGGCGACGGTCATCCCATTGTTTTGTTGTGCAATCACGGTACCACCGGCGGCTATCCCGTACTTGCAGTGGTGATCGCGGCCGATCTGCCGCGCCTCGGTCAGTTGCGACCCGGCGCCTTGCTGCGTTTT
>JBOIAZ010000020.1:0-4978 GCA_050739175.1 Gammaproteobacteria bacterium | reverse complement strand
GTCGCTCAAATCCTTCGCGGTCAACGCCTCGGCCGACAGTCCGCCACCCTGGCGATTGATGCCCTTGTGGTCGGACAGCTCACCGCCGTTTTCCACTTGGCACAGGATGCGCGCGCCCTTGACGCTTTCGACCCGCAGACTGATTTCACCGTCGCCCAGCACCAACAGGTCGCCGGCGCGCACGTCGCCGGGCAGCGCTTTGTAGCTCAGGCCGACTGTTTCGACAGTGCCGGCGTCGTCCGCCAACTCGGCATCCAGTGTGAACGCCTGGCCGTCCTGGAGCGTGACCTTGCCGGCACGGAATTTATCGATGCGGATCTTCGGCCCCTGCAAGTCGCCGAGCACGCCCACATCCTTGCCGACCCGGGCGGATGCCTCACGCAGCTGTTGCACGCGGCGCTGGTGGTCGGCGGTAACGCCGTGGGAAAAATTCAGCCGCACCACGTCCACGCCCGCGCACACCACGGCTTCAAGCGTTGCGGGGGTATCGGTGGCGGGTCCGAGGGTGGCGACGATCTTGGTGCGGCGGGGCATGAGTCAATTATGCCCTGCCCGGCCCGGGATTGTGAGGGCTATGGATGCGTCCCGGCCCGCGCCGCCCGTTCTTCCAGGACCGCCACCGCCGGCAGTTTCTTGCCTTCGAGAAATTCCAGAAACGCGCCGCCGCCGGTGGACACGTAGGAAATGCGGTCCGTGACGCCATACTTGTCGAGCGCCGCCAGCGTGTCGCCGCCGCCGGCGATGGAAAACGCCTTGCTTTCGGCCACCGCCTGCGCCACGGCGCGCGTGCCCTCGCCGAACTGATCGAACTCGAACACGCCGACCGGGCCGTTCCAGACGATGGTGCCGGCTGTCTTGAGCAAGGCCGCGTACATTTCCGCGGTATCGGGACCGATATCCAGGATCATTTCATCGGCACCCACTTCATTCACCTTGCGCACGTCCGCTTCGGCGCTGGCGGCGAATTCCTGCGCCACCACCACGTCTACGGGCAGCGGGATGCTCCCCCCGCGCGCCCGTGCACGCTCCATAAGCCGCCAGGCTTCGGGAATGAAATCGGGTTCGTACAAAGATTTACCGACCTCATAGCCCGCCGCCGCGATGAAGGTGTTGGCAATGCCGCCGCCGACAATCAACTGGTCCACGACTTTTGTCAGGGAACCCAATACCGTGAGTTTGCTGGACACCTTGGAACCGGCGACAATCGCCACAAGCGGGTGCGTGGGAACTTGCAGCGCGCGACCCAGAGCTTCCAGTTCACTGGTCAGCAGTGGCCCTGCGCAGGCGATGGGCGCAAATTTGGCTATGCCGTGGGTGGAGGCTTCGGCGCGATGCGCCGTGCCAAAGGCATCCATTACATAGACATCGCACAACGCCGCCATCCTCCGGGCAAGAGTTTCATCATCTTTCTTTTCACCCTTGAGGTAGCGCACGTTCTCGCACAGCACCGCGGAACCGGGCTCCACCGTCAGACCACCAATCCATTCCTGCACCAGCGGCACCTTCACGCCCAACAATTCGGTGAGCCGTGCGGCCACCGGCGCGAGCGACAGCGCCGCGTCGTATTCGCCCTCCCTGGGCCGGCCGAGATGCGATACCAGCATCACGCGCGCGCCGGCCTTGAGGGCGTGCCGGATCGTCGGCAGCGCGGCGCGGATACGCGCGTCGCTGGTGACGCGGCCGTGCTCGTCCAGCGGCACGTTGAAATCCTCGCGGATCAGCACGCGCTTGTCCCTCAAATCAAGATCAGCCATTTTGATGATCGGCATTTCAGCTCTGCTTTATGCCGGGCAGCGAGGGAGCAATTTTATTGTGGGAGCGACGGTCTCCATCGCGATTCTTGTTTCGAAGATCGCGGCGAATATCGCCGCTCCCACAAAAACCTCCACAGTCGGTCTACTTGGCGTTCCAGAACGCCAGCGCTATATCCAGCATGCGATTGCTGAAGCCCCACTCATTGTCGTACCAGCCGCAGACCTTCACCAGCCGGCCCATGGCCTTGGTCATCCAGGCGTCATAGGTGCAGGAGGCCGGATTGTGATTGAAATCGGCTGACACCAGCGGCTTGTCGTTGTAATCGAGCACGCCTTTCAAGTGACCGGCGCTGGCCTGCTTCATGATTTCGTCAATCTCGTTCTTGGTGGTGTCGCGCTTGGCGAGGATCGTGAGGTCCACGATTGAGACATTGATGGTCGGCACGCGGATCGCGAAGCCGTCGAGCCTGCCCGCGAGTTCCGGCAGCACCAGCCCGATGGCGGAAGCCGCGCCGGTCTTGGTGGGAATCATGGACTGCGTGGCGGAGCGCGCGCGGCGCAGGTCCTTGTGAAATACATCGGTCAGCACCTGGTCGTTGGTGTAACTGTGCACCGTGTTCATCAGGCCGCTCACGACACCCACGCTCTCGTTCAACACCTTGGCGAGCGGCGCGAGGCAGTTGGTGGTGCAGGAAGCATTCGAGATCACGGTGTGCGCGGCTTTCAGTATGCCGTGGTTCACGCCGTACACCACGGTGGCGTCCACGCCTTCGGCCGGGGCGGAAATCAGCACTTTTTTCGCACCGCCCTGCAGATGCGCCGCGGCCTTGGCCTTGCTTGCAAACAGGCCGGTGGACTCGATCACCAGTTCCGCACCGGCGCTTGCCCAGGGTATCTTCGCCGGGTCGCGCTCCGCAAACACGCGGATCCGGTCGCCGTTTACGACGATGGCATCGCCCTCCGCGGTCACGCTCCCGGGGAATTTCCCGTGCGCGGTGTCGTATTGCGTCAGGTGCGCATTGGTGGCGGCATCGCCGAGATCATTGATGGCGACAATGCTCAACTCACCCTTGTGCGGCCCCTCGTAAAGCGCGCGCAAAATGTTGCGGCCAATGCGGCCGTAACCGTTGATGCCTACCTTGACAGCCATCGTCATGCTCCTTGATCAAACAATGAACCACGGCCTGAGCGGCCGTTTGCATACAAGAACATCGCGGTCGAGATGACCGCTCCTACAAGCCTGCCACCGCCGCTTTCACGGCTTCGACCACGTGATCCACGGTGAAGCCAAACTCCTTCATGACCTCTTCACCGGGCGCCGAGGCGCCGTAATGGTCAATACCGATTATCCGCCCGGCATCGCCGACGTACTTCGGCCAGAAACCGGTCACGCCCGCCTCCACCGCAACCCGCGCCTTGACCTTCTTCGGCAGCACATATTCGTGCCAGTCGTGGTCCTGGGCGTCGAACACGCTGGTGCAGGGGATTGACACCACGCGCACGCGAAGTTTCTGCTTGCCCAGCTCCCGGGCGGCACTAACCGCCAGGCCCACTTCGGAGCCCGTGGCGATGACGATGGCGTCCGGCGCGCCGTCGGTGTCCACCAATATATAGGCGCCGCGGCGGATGTCCCGCACCTGCGCTGTAGTACGCGATTGATGCGGCAAGCTCTGGCGCGACAGCACCAACGCGGTCGGGCCGTGGCGGCGTTCGATGGCCGCCTGCCAGGCCACCGCGGTTTCCACGTCGTCGCACGGGCGCCACAGCTCCATCCCCGGCATGAGCCGGAGGCTTGCCAGGTGTTCGATCGGCTGGTGCGTGGGTCCGTCGCCGCCCAAGCCAATGGAATCGTGGGTATATACAAGGATGCTGGCCGCGCCCATGAGCGAGGCGAGGCGCACCGCATTGCGGGCGTAATCGGAGAACGTGAGAAAGGTGCCGCCGTAGGGAATGAGCCCGCCGTGCAGCGCCATGGCGTTCAGAATCGTGGTCATCGAGAATTCGCGCACGCCGAAATGCAGATAATTGCCATCGAAGTTCCCGGGAACCAGAGTCCGCGAACCCTTCCAGAACGTATCGTTGGACTCGGTCAGATCCGCCGAGCCGCCCACCAGTTCCGGCAGCAAGGGGCCAAAACCATTGAGCGCCTGCTGCGAAGCCTTGCGCGTCGCCATGTCGGCGCCATGGGATGCGATGCCGGTCACGACTGCCTCCGCCTGTTTCGCCCAGTTCTCCGGCAGGCGCCCCGCGACGCGCCGCTCGAATTCGGCGGCCAGTTCAGGATAGGACTTGCGATAATCTTCAAACAACTTGTTCCAATTGTCCTCGTAAGCCTTGCCGCGCGCCTTGGCGTCCCAGGCGGCGTAGTACTCCTGCGGAATCTCGAACGGCGGATATTTCCAGCCGAGCTGCTTGCGCGCCGCGGCAATTTCTTCGGCTCCGAGTGCCGAACCGTGGCACTTGTTGGTGCCCTGCTTGTTGGGCGCGCCGTAACCGATGATGGTCTTGCAGCAGAGGATCGAAGGCTTGTCAGTGACCGCGCGCGCTTCTTCAATCGCCTTTTTCACGGCCGCGCCATCCATGCCGTCCACGTTCCGCACCGCGTGCCAGCCGTAGGCTTCAAAACGCGCCGGCACATCGTCGGTGAACCAGCCCTTTACTTCGCCATCGATCGAAATGCCGTTGTCGTCGTAGAAGGCAATGAGTTTACCGAGCTTGAGCGTACCGGCGAACGAGCACGCGCCGTGCGAAATTTCCTCCATCAGGCAACCGTCGCCGCAGAACACATAGGTGTAATGATCGACAATCTTGAATCCCGGCCGGTTGAAGTGCGCTGCCATGAGACGCTCAGCCAGCGCAAAGCCCACGGAATTCCCCAGGCCTTGTCCCAGTGGGCCGGTGGTCACCTCGACGCCGGGCGTGACGCTGTATTCGGGATGCCCCGGGGTTTTGGAGTGCAGTTGCCGCAGACGCTTGATTTCCTCCATCGGCAGGTCGTAGCCGGAGAGGTGCAGCGCCGCGTACTGCAGCATGCAGCCATGGCCGTTCGAGAGCAGGAAACGGTCGCGATCCGGCCAGTGGGGGTTGGCCGGATTGTGCTTCAGGTAATCGTTCCACAGCACTTCGGCGATGTCGGCCATGCCCATGGGCATGCCGGGATGGCCGGACTTGGCGTGCTCCACCGCATCCATGGCAAGCACGCGAATGCAATTGGCGAGTTCGCG
>JBOIAZ010000019.1:0-6917 GCA_050739175.1 Gammaproteobacteria bacterium | reverse complement strand
CTCGCCTATTTCCAGGGATTTCAGGCTTTCGATCCGCGTCTCGCGAGTTTGCCGAAGATGCTGATGAACATTCCACTGGAATATTTCGTCAAAGCAGCAAATTGGCTCAAACAACAGCCGGGCGTGAACCCACGGCACGTCGCCATCATCGGTTGGTCCAAGGGCGCGGAAGCCGCACTGATTACCGCCGCGACGTTCCCGAAAGATTTCCAGGCGGTGATCGGTTTCATGCCGAGTTCGGTGGTGTGGTCCGGCATCGAATACGGGCCCGGCCCGATCAGCTCCTCCTGGACACTTCACGGCAAGCCGCTGCCCTGGGTCAATCCGGCAATCAACCCGGCCATGTTCACATCCGGCAAGCCGCTGGCTTTCCTCGGCGCTTATCAAGCCGGATTGAAAAATGCGGTGGCCGTTGAGAAAGCCGTGATTCCGGTGGAAAAAATTGCCGCGCCGGTGTTGCTGGTGTCTGCCAGTGACGACCAGATCTGGCCTTCACCGCTGATGGCGAAGCAGATCATGCAACGGCTCGCTGCGCATCATCATGCCTATGCGGATGAATCCCTGTGCTACGCCGGCGCAGGCCATGACATCCAGGCACCTTACCGCCCGACCAATGCCAGCGTCGTCGCCGTGCCCGGTGGCAGCTTCGCGTTTGGCGGCAACCCCACTGCCTACGCTTTCGCCGACCGCGATGCCTGGAACAAGGTACTCGCGTTCCTTCACCAGTCTCTCGCTGCGACGCGATAGAAACCATGGACATCCAACCCAGAACTTGTGAAAACGATCTGTTCGGTTTCAACTGGATCACGGCGCTCTTATGGGTTGCGCCATGGGGGTTAATCATCGCGAGCAGCTACGGTGGGGAACTTATCCGCACCGTGGCCTGGACCTTCGGCTTCACCGTGATGGGCGCCGCGTGCGCCTTCAATGCCCGCCGTTGTGGCCGCCGGCATTGCTTCTACACGGCTCCGCTCTTTTTTCTTGCGGCCCTGGCATCGCTGCTCGGCGGTTTGCACCTCCTGCCCTTGGGCCGGGAAGGCTGGAACTGGATTTCCGACGGCGCAGCAGTGGGTGCTCTGCTCGCGTGCTGCGGCTTGGAAGGCTGGCTAGGCAAATACACGAATCGGCACTCGTCCGGCGCCTGAATGGAGTAGCTCCCGAGGTTTCGGTAACCGCAAAACTCATGTAACTGTCGCCGTGTAAGTGAAGTTTGTTCAACGTCAAACCTTAAAGGAGAATCGCATGTCTCATTTCATCGACAAATTCTTGTTCGCCGGCCTGACCGCCGGTACGGCAATCTCGTTCGCGACAGTGGTCTCGGCCGCTCCACCGAATCGAACGACTGCGCCCACCGAAAATATCGCTCCGACAGGCACCGTCATGATCGGTAATTTCGAAGGTCAAACCACAGTCAACAAACAGTACGGCACACTGGTGCTGCGCCATGGAGACGAATTCGGCTGGGGCTGGTCCACCACCAGCGATGCGCGCATGGGCGGACACTCGACTGCCGAGATCACGATCGTCCATCCAGGCGCCGACGGCACGCACGGCGCGCTGCAAGTGACGGGCGCAATCAAACTGGGCTTCATCGCCCCTTGGGCAGGCGCCATCTGGTTCCCCGGCAATTATCCGACCCAACCGGCAAACCTGTCCGCGAAGAAAGAATTGACCTTCTGGGCGCGCGGCACCCCGGGGAGTTACAACCTGATGTTGTCCACGGGTTCTGCCAACTCCATGCCCATCTACTCAGCATTCGTGATCGACAAGCAATGGAAGGCATACCATATCCCCTTGGCCACAAGCTTCCCGAACGCCGATTGGAAACGCGTCGTGTACCTGGCATTCAGCGCCGCCAATCCGGGCAAGTTCCAGTTCGAGCTGGACCAGGTAACGCTACACTAAGCGCATGAACACAAGCGTCAAGACATTCTGGCAGCCGGTGGTGGAATCCGCTCTGTGGATTCACCACCGGCTGTTGCCGCGCACCTCGGATGTCGGATGGATGCCCTATCTGTGGCTGCCGTGGTTCACGTATTTCTTCCTGTCCTATTCCGAAAAACCCCCCGGCCCGCTGCGCTGGGCTATCTACGCCGTTGCAGGCGCCGTGTTCCTCGTACTGTATTTCCGCGCCTACCATGCCTGCGGCCGCGATTCGAAGCACGAGCTCGGCTGGATCGTTACCGCTCTGACCGCGATGGGTTGCGGATTCATGTGGCCCGACGGTAACGGCTTGGTATTCTTCGTGTACGCCGCCTGTTTTTGCGGCTCGCTGGGTGCAGTGCGGAAATCTGCACGCGTGCTGCTACTGGTGGTCGCTGCCTTCGCGATTTCAGCGGCCGCCATCCGCCTGAACGGCTACACCTTCATGATGGGCGCATTCCTGATCATCATTCTCGGAATCGGCAATATATATTTCGACGAGATCGGTAGAAGGAACCGTGCGCTCAAGCTCTCGCAGGAAGAAATCCGCAAGCTCGCGGCCAGCGCCGAGCGCGAGCGCATCGGCCGCGACCTGCACGACCTGCTCGGCCACACGCTAACGCTTATCACCGTCAAGGCGGAACTCGCGGCCAAACTGGCGGAACGCGACCTCGGCGGCGCGGCGCGCGAAATCCGCGACGTGGAACTCATCTCGCGCGAGGCGCTCGCGCAGGTGCGCGAGGCAGTGGGCGGCTACCGCAGCGGCGGGCTGACCGGCGAACTCGCGAACGCGCGCGTGGCACTCACCGCGGCCAACGTCAAGCTGGCGGAAAACGTGGAGCCGCCGAGGCTTTCGCCGGCACAGGATTCGGTACTCGCGATGGTGCTGCGTGAAGCCGTAACCAACGTCATCCGCCATTCCGGCGCACAACACTGCCGCATTGAACTCGGAAACCGCAACCGGCAACTGCGTCTGCTGATCGCGGACGATGGCCGCGGCGGCGCGCTGCACGAAGGCAACGGCCTCAAAGGCATTCGCGAACGACTGCAAGCCGTGACTGGCCAGTTACAGATTGCGTCGGATAACACTGGTACGCGCCTCGCCATACTATTGCCCGCCTTCGATTCGGGCGCGCGCAATAACAGTGGGTCTTGACCGGGTGGCCCCATGATTAAAGTACTCGTCGCCGAAGACCAGGGCATGATCCTGGGCGCGCTGGCCGCGATGCTGGACCTCGAGGAAGATATGTCGGTGGTAGCGCGCGCCCCGAACGGCAAGGAGGCACTCAAACTCGCCGCCGAATTCAATCCCGACGTGGTGGTCACCGATATCGAAATGCCCGGCATGACAGGTCTGGAATTCGCCGCGGCGCTCAAGGAAAAACGCCATCCAGCCAAAGTCATCATCGTGACGACGTTTGCGCGGCCCGGCTACCTGCGGCGCGCGCTCGACGCGGGCGTGAAAGGTTATCTGCTGAAAGACGCGCCCGCCGAGCAACTGGCGAACGCCATCCGCAAAGTGCATGACGGCGGCAAGGTGATCGCCCCGGAACTCGCCACCGAAGCCTGGGACAACGAAGACCCGCTCAACGATCGTGAGCGCCAAGTGCTGAGGCTAGCGGCCGACGGTCTCGCCAGCGCCGACATCGCCAGGCGATTGTTCCTGTCGGAAGGCACGGTGCGCAATTACCTCTCGGAAGCCATCGGCAAACTTGGCGCCGCGAATCGCATCGAAGCCGCGCGCATCGCGCGCCAGAAGGGTTGGCTGTAGGCGCACGCACGCAGCGCGCGACAGGGTTCGGGGGGTCCGCGGGTTTATTGCGGCACGCGGCTGTGCGGAGAATTATCCAGCGGCGGGCGTGCAGTGTCCCTGTGCACCGCGATTACACCGGGGAGTTTCGCCACCTGTGCCGCTTCGGCGGAAGTGAGCTTCACCGTCATGCCGTTCATGGCGTAGAAATAACTGAAGATGGGTGTCACTCTGCGGCCCAAGGCCTCGCCCATGAGCGCAAGGAACTTTCCCTGCTGCGCCTTCAGATACGCCATGTACGCACGGCTGGCCGGGCTGTTCAAATCGAGCGTGCGCGCACCTGTGGCACCGGGATTGGTGGGCGCCAAGCCCGGAACGCCACCCGCGTAGGTCGTCAAAGGCGCAGCGCTGAGCTGCACGATATAAAGCTGCGCGCCGCCGGGATTCACCGCCCCAACACCTGAAACTCTCGTGCTGGCCCCGATCACCGCGGCTAATACCGGTGCTGCACGTGGAGTACTGCTACATGCGCCCAGCGTCAAAGCGCACATCGCCAGCCATGTCGCGCAACGAATACCAACGGGAAAGCGCACCTTTACGCTCCAGGGCCGCAAGTGGATCGCGAGACACGCATGCACCTGTAATCCGGGTACACGCGTCGCGCAATCACGGAAGCGCCGGTTTCCCGTCGCACCGCCTGCACGCGTACTGCGTGCATCGCATCACGCGCGCCTCCGCAGACGCAGCACCGTCACGCCCAGGCCCAGCGCCAGCAATCCCAGCAAACCGAGACCGCCGCCGCCGTGACTCGGTGGCGGCTGCACGCTGAAATTCACGTTACCGAAGGTCCCGCCCCCGGGCGGCGGTATGCTCACCGACACGGCATAGGTACCGGCGTTGGCAATGGCCGATGCCGGCACCGCCGCCGTCAATTGGGTGGAGGATACAAACGTGGTGCTGAGCGCCGTGCCATTGAAATTGATCATGGCGCCGTTCACGAAGTTGGTGCCGTTCACCGTCAAGGTGAATCCACCCCCGCCCGCCGTGGCGCTGGTGGGTGAGATGTTCGTGACCGTGGGCTCGGACGCCACGTTCTCGGACACCGGCACCACGATGAACGGCGTGTTCGGGTCGTTGCCCAGCACGCACAGCACGCCGCCGTAGTTGCCCGCAGCCAGTGCGGCCGGATTGAACTGCACCGTCACCGTGCCGGTCGAATTCGGCTGCACGGCGCCGCTGATGGCGCTGAGGTTTACTCCGGGGATGGCGCTCACCGTGGCGCCCGAGCAGTTGAGTGTTCCCACGAGTTCGAACGCCAGCGACATGCTGCCGGTGGCGTTCTTGTCCGTAGTGGTGTTCGGCCCGAGCAGGGCCCAAGTGCCATTGCCGGGCGCTCCTGCCTTCTGCCCAAACAGATTACCCGGGTCAATGAGCGAACCGCTGCCTCCGCCGGGTGCGGATTCGAACCAGTACCAGGTTTCGTTCGTGCACCCGCTCCCGGACACGAAGGCGCAACTGTCATTGAAGGTGGGAACTACCAGCAGCCAATACTTGCCCGCGGGCAGGTTGAGCGCCGGCGCTCCGGCCACGCCGAGATCAAGTTCAATGTTGCTGAATGTGGTGTCCGTGGTCACGCCCGGCGCGGTGGGTGCCGCGGTGAAACTCCACAGATAGTCATTCTTGCCGTCTTCCGGATTGCCGGCCGGCTCGCCGTTGGCATCGGCATACACATACCAGGCGACTTGCGTGGCATCGGTTACGGCACCGGCGGCCTTCGAACTTTGGGCAAAGCCGTCGGCGTTGATGCTGGTGACGCTGCCCGCTACCGGCATACTGAAGGTGTCGGCGCTGTAAAGACCGTGACCGTCGCTCGAAAAGAAAGACGAGGGGACGCCAGTCCCGCTGTTATCGTATGGCCGGTTCACGATGGGCACGGGATTAGCGGCGCGGGGAACCGACCCACTGCCGGCGTCAGCCAGCAGCGGGTTCGACGGGCTGGCGGACGGACTGGCCACGCTGTCGAGCGTCCAGTTGAGCACGCCGGGGCCCGTATTGTTGATGTTCAGCGTCTGGGACTGGATGCTGCCCCCGGCGGTGAGTGCCTGCGTGAATGAATTTGGCGTCACGCCCATCTTCGGCTGGGACTGCGCATTGAAGACCGCCACCGGGAAATGCTGCGTGGGTGCCGGGCTGCCGTCGGTCTCGGTGCTGCTGGTGGTGGAATCCACCCGCCCGAAGATCCATTGATTGACGGTCAGTCCGCCCATCGAAGCCGTGAAGGTCAGTGTCTGGCTGGCACCCGGATTCAGGGTGAAGGCGGCCGGACTCACGGACAGCCACGGCACATTGGGCGTCACGGTGTAGTTGAGCGCCACGCTTTGCACCGAGGTGAGGGTGCGCGTCCAGGTGCAGCTTGCCTGGCAGTTGGCATTGCCGAGGCTCGGCAGGTTGATCTTGGTGGGATCGCCGCCGCTGTCCGGGTTGTCGGCATCGAAATTCGCCTTGGTTTCCTCCAGCACGAAGCCCGCACGCGCCGCCACGTTCACCTGGATGCGACCCGCGCCTGCGCTCTGCGGCGTGGGCGGCTCGGGTTCGGTGACCGTGCAAGCATTGGCGGTTGCGTTGGCGGCGTCGCATTGATCGTGCAGGTTCGCATCCGGCACTGCCGTGCTCATGAGCGCCGACTTGATGGCCATCGGATCCCAGCCGGGGTGCAATTGCATGAGCAGCGCGCCCGCGCCGGTGCTGTGCGGCGTGGCCATGGACGTGCCATCCAGGAAACCGAAAGTTTCCTGCCGGTTGTCCGGGCAGGTCGCAGGCGTAACGGTGTAACAGGGATCGGCCAAGGCACCCAATATGCTCACACCCGGCGTCATCACGTCCGGCTTGATCAGGCTGTCAAAAGCATTCGGTGTACCGGGGTAAGTGCCGGCGGGCCCGCGCGAGCTGAAACCCGCCACGTAGTCCGCCGCCGCGGTATTGCCGCTGCTGTAAGTGGCGCCGGCGAGTTGCGCCGTCAACGTCGCAGTGCCGCTACCGGTGATCCAGTTGCGCACCGTGTTTCCGTCGGCGGCCCCGATCAGCGTGCCGGGAATGTCGTATTGCTCCGCCACCATTTGGGAACTGCTGGTGGCGGTGGTGGCGATCACTACGGCGCCCGCGCCGCCCTGCTTGACGTCATCCGCCTTGTCCACCAGCGGAATCGTGCCGCGGTCGCAGAGCACGATGGCTCCACCGGGCAGCG
>JBOIAZ010000018.1:0-9039 GCA_050739175.1 Gammaproteobacteria bacterium | reverse complement strand
GGTGCGCGACTTGAAGCAATGAGCGTAGTGCCGAATTGACGGATTCGCTGGTAGGAAAAGCTTTTGCTAAATCCGGCGAGAGCAGCACAAGATTTGTACCACTGGTGTATCTCTTGAGATACTTTCCACGCACACCCTTGCCCAAATCTTCCCGGCGATATCCTCGCCGGAGTGTGTCGCGGTCCGGAACGTCAGCCTTCCTGGTAGATTTTGCGCTCATATTTCGTTGCCTCTCGGGCAGTGATAATGCGAACACGACCACTGCGTTCAGCATGAGAAACGACCAACAAGCGCTCCTTATGGGAAAGCCCGAAGGTCAGCCAACGTTCCTCGTCAACGGAATGATCGGGGCCAGCGAAAGTAAGAGCGAGCGCATCTCCAAATACCGAAGCAGCTTCCTCGAAGGAAACCCCGTGTTTCCGTAGGTTAGCTGCCGCCTTGGCAGCGCTCCACTCAAATTCCATGTGTCAGTATAACGCAGCCGGGGTTATTCCACGGTCACTGATTTAGCCAAATTGCGCGGCTTGTCCACGTCGGTGCCGCGTGCGAGTGCAGTGTGATAGGCGAGCAGTTGCACGGGAATCGCATGCACGATGGGCGAGAGGATACCAACGTGACGCGGCGTGCGGATCACGTGCACCGAGTCGCTCTCGGCGAAGTGGCTGTCGAGATCGGCGAATACGAACAGCTCGCCGCCGCGGGCGCGCACTTCCTGCATGTTGGATTTCACTTTTTCCAGCAGCGCATCGTTGGGCGCGATCACCACCACCGGCATGTCCTTGTCCACCAGCGCCAATGGCCCGTGCTTCAGCTCGCCGGCGGGATAGGCTTCGGCGTGGATGTAGGAAATCTCCTTGAGTTTGAGCGCGCCTTCGAGCGCAATCGGGTAATGGATACCGCGCCCCAGGAACAGCGCGTGCTGCTTAGTCGCAAAGCGCTTTGACCACTCGGCGATCTGCGGCTCCAGATTGAGCGCGTGCTGCACGCTGCCCGGTAGGTGGCGCAGGCTTTCCATATAGTCAGTGAGTTTCTTCTCGTCCAGCAGGCCGCGCTGCCGCGCGAGCGTGACCGCGAACACGAACAGCGCCGCGAGTTGCGTGGTAAACGCCTTGGTCGAGGCCACGCCGATCTCGGCGCCGGCGCGGGTGTAGAACACGAGTTCCGAAGCACGCGGAATCGCACTCTCCTGCACGTTGCAAATGGCCAGGGTTTTGCCATGGCCGAGCACCTTGGCGTGCTTGAGTGCTTCCAGCGTGTCCAGAGTTTCACCCGACTGCGAGATGGTGATAACCAGCGCGCGCGGATTGGCCACCGAATCGCGGTAGCGGTATTCGCTGGCGATTTCCACGCCCACCGGCACTTTGGCGATGCTCTCGATCCAGTATTTCGCGGTCAGGCCGGCGTAGTAGCTGGTGCCGGCGGCGAGAATCTGCACCGCGTCCACGTCTTTGAATACCACAGCCGCTTGTTTGCCGAACAGCGCCGGGCTGAAGCCCTCGGCAATCGTTGCCTCGATGGTATCGGTGAGCGCGCGCGGCTGCTCGTGGATTTCCTTCTGCATGAAATGCCGATAGGGGCCGAGATCCATCGAGACCAGCGACACGTCGCTTTCGTGGACCTTGCGCTCCACCGCCCGGCCCTCGCGGTCCACGATGCTGACGCGCTCGCGGCGCACTTCGGCGACATCGCCATCTTCGAGATAAATCACGCGGCGCGTGGCGGCGAGCACCGCCGACACGTCCGAGGCGATGAAGTTCTCGCCTTTGCCCAGGCCGATGAGCAGCGGACAGCCCATGCGCGCGCAGACCATGACTTCGGGAGCCTGTAGCGCCACGGCACCTATGGCGTACGCGCCGACCAGCTCGCGCACCGCGCGCTGCATGGCGGTAAACAAGTCGTGGCTCCGGGAAAAATGGTAGTGGATCAGGTGCGCGATGACTTCCGTGTCGGTCTGCGATTCAAATTCATAGCCGAGTTGCTTCAAGCGCGCGCGCTGCTGTTCGTGATTCTCGATGATGCCGTTGTGCACCACCGCGAGTTCGTCGCGCGACACGTGCGGGTGCGCGTTGGCTTCGGTCACGCCGCCGTGCGTGGCCCAGCGCGTGTGGCCGATGCCGATGAAACCCTGCAGGCGTTCCGTTTTGGCCTTGCCGCGCAGCTCCGCCACCCGGCCCACGGTGCGTATCCGCCGGATGCCGCCGTTCAGCACCGCCACGCCCGCCGAGTCGTAGCCGCGGTACTCGAGCCGTTGCAGGCCCTCGACCAGCAGCGGTACCACGTCACGCCCGGCAATCGCACCCACGATTCCACACATGAAAATTGAATCTCCCGTTCTTCGTTCTCTCTCTCCCCCTTGGGGGGAAAGACTAAAGTGAGAGGGCGCCCCCTCATCCGCCTTCTCCCCCTGAAAGGGGGAGAAGAGATAATGTCAGGATTTCTTTTTCGGCCGTTTCCACCCAGCCACGGTCTTCTGCTGCGAGCGCTCCAGGGTCAGCTCGCCCGCCGGAGCATCCTTCGAAATCACCGAGCCGGCACCGACCGTAGCGCCCGCACCCACGGTCACCGGCGCCACCAGCGAAGCGTTGGAGCCGATGAAGGCGTCGTCGCCGATTACCGTGCGGTGCTTATTGACGCCGTCGTAATTGCAGGTGATGGTGCCGGCCCCGACGTTCACCGCGCGGCCGATGTCCGCGTCGCCGAGATACGCCAGGTGGTTGGCCTTGGTGCCCTCGCCCAGCCGGCTGTTCTTCACTTCCACAAAGTTGCCGATGTGCACTTCTTCGGCGAGCGCGGCGCCCGGCCGCAGACGTGCAAACGGACCGATGCGCACGCGCGCACCGATGCACGCACCTTCCAGCACGCTGTTGACGAACACCTCCGTGTCGTCGCCCAGCTCACAATCGCGGATCAGCACCTGCGGCCCGATGTGCACGCGGTGTCCGAGCCTCACCCGGCCTTCGAATATGCAGTTGATGTCAATCACCACATCGCGGCCGCACTCGAGTTCACCGCGCACGTCGATGCGCTCCGGGTCGCGCAGCGTCACGCCACGTTGCATGAGCGCGTCGGCGCGCTGGCGGCGCAGCGCGCGCTCGGCTGCGGCCAGCTGCATACGGTCGTTGACGCCCATCACTTCTTCCTCGCTTTCGGCCAGGATGGCTGACACCAGCACGCCTGCCTTTACCGCCAGCGGAATCACGTCCGGCAGATAATATTCCTTCTGGGCGTTATGGTTGCGCACCTGCTTGAGCCAGCCGCACAAGTATGACGCGCGAGCCGCAAGCGGGCCGGTGCTGGACTCGTTGAACCTGCGCTGTTCTGGCGTGGCGTCTTTCTCCTCGACCACGCCCTGCACATCGCCTGCAGCATCGCGCAGCACGCGGCCATAGCCGGTGGGATCGCCCAGTTCCGCGGTCAGGATGGCGAGTTCGCCGCGCTCGGCGGCTTGTACCAGTTTGCGCAGGGTTTGTTCGGACAACAACGGCACATCGCCGTACAAAACCAGGACTATGTGGTTGTCAGGAACCTGCGGCAACGCCTGCGTGACCGCGTGGCCGGTGCCGAGCTGTTCGGCTTGGCGCACCCAGCGCACGTCGAGATGCTTGAGCGCGTTCTGCACCTGCTCGCCGCCGTGACCGTAAACCACATACATGGCGTCCGGCTTGAGAGCCGCAGCGGTGGCCACGACGTGTTCCAGCAGCGTGCGACCGCCCAAAGGTTGCAGCACCTTGGGCACATCGGAATACATGCGCTTGCCCTGGCCGGCGGCCAGGATGACGACACTGAATGGCATGGCGGCCCGGTAACCCGGAATCAGGGAATACTTATGATAAGGGAAAACCAGGCGCCGCCGTGCGGGATTCAGTAGCAGGCGCTGCCGGAAGTCAATGCCCGCCGAGCTGCTTGCGGATTTTCTCCAGCGTCCGCAGGCGCGCCAGGGCTTCCATGAGTTCCGCCTGGGCGCGCACGATGTCCACCTCGCCGGTCTGATTGGCCAGGGCTTCCTCGGCGCGGCGCTTGGCTTCCAGAGCCGCGGCTTCGTCGATGTCACGCGCGCGCAGCGCGGTGTCGGACAGCACCGTGACCAGATGCGGCTGGATTTCGAGAATGCCGCCGGAAACGTAGAACACCGCCTCTTCGTCCGGGCCGGTCTTGACACGCACGGTCCCGGGCTTGAGACGGGTCAACAGGGGCGCATGCCGCGGGGTGATGCCGAGCTCGCCCATTTCGGCGGGCGCAAACACCATCTCGGCCTTGCCGGAGAAAATCTCCTGCTCGGCGCTCACCACATCCACATGAAAAGTCATGGCCATAAAGTTTCTCGGGGCGCGCGGGTTACAGGGTCTTGGCCTTGGCGACCGCTTCGTCAATGGCACCGACCATGTAAAACGCCTGTTCGGGCAGGGTGTCGTACTCCCCGGCCACGATGCCCTTGAAGCCGCGGATGGTTTCCTTGAGCGGCACGTACTTGCCGGGCGAACCGGTGAACACTTCGGCCACGTGGAAAGGCTGCGACAGGAAACGCTGAATCTTGCGCGCGCGCTGCACCACGAGCTTGTCTTCCTCGGAAAGCTCGTCCATGCCGAGAATCGCGATGATGTCCTTCAGCTCCTTGTAACGCTGCAGCACCGCCTGCACCGAACGTGCGGTGTCGTAGTGCTCCTGGCCGATGACATTGGGATCGAGCATGCGCGAAGTGGAATCCAGCGGGTCCACCGCCGGATAGATGCCGAGCGCCGCGATGTCGCGCGACAGCGTCACCGTGGAATCCAGGTGCGCGAAGGTGGTGGCGGGCGAAGGGTCGGTCAGGTCGTCGGCCGGCACGTACACCGCCTGGATGGACGTGATCGAACCTTTCTTGGTGGAAGTGATGCGCTCCTGCAGCACGCCCATTTCCTCGGCGAGCGTCGGCTGATAACCCACCGCCGACGGCATGCGTCCCAAGAGCGCCGAGACCTCGGTGCCCGCGAGCGTGTAACGGTAGATGTTGTCGATGAACAAGAGGATATCGCGGCCCTCGTCGCGGAAGTATTCCGCCATGGTGAGCCCGGTCAGGGCCACGCGCAGGCGGTTGCCGGGCGGCTCGTTCATCTGCCCGTACACCATCGCCACCTTGGAATCGTTGAGGTTCTTCAGGTTGATGACGCCGGACTCGGCCATTTCATGATAGAAGTCGTTGCCCTCGCGGGTACGCTCGCCCACGCCCGCGAACACCGACAGGCCGGAGTGTTCCTTGGCGATGTTATTGATGAGTTCCAGCATGTTCACGGTCTTGCCGACGCCCGCGCCGCCGAACAGACCGACCTTGCCGCCCTTGGCAAACGGGCACAGGAGATCGATCACCTTGATGCCGGTTTCCAGGAGATCGGTGGAGCCCGACTGCTCTTCGTAACTTGGAGCCGCCCGGTGTATCGGCCAATGGTCGGTGGTTTTGATCGGGCCGGCTTCGTCCACCGGCTCACCCAGCACGTTCATGATGCGGCCGAGCGTGCCCTTGCCGACCGGCACCGAAATCGGCGCGCCGGTGTTCTGCACCGCGAGGCCGCGTTGCAGGCCTTCGGAAGCGCCCATGGCGATGGTGCGCACCACGCCGTCGCCCAACTGCTGCTGCACCTCGAGCGTCAGGCCGCCCGCTTCCAGCTTGAGCGCGTCATACACTTCGGGAATGGCCTCACGCGGAAATTCCACGTCCACCACCGCGCCGATGACCTGCACAACTTTTCCGGAACTCATGTTTCAATCCTCAGTTTTGTATCGCGGTGGGGACCACCGCTCCTACAACATTCCTAATCGGACGGTGGGAGCGCTCGTCCCGACCGCGATTCCACAAAGCGCTTCACACCGCCGCCGCGCCGCCGACAATTTCCGCCAGCTCCTTGGTGATGCCGGCCTGGCGCGCCTTGTTGTAGGCCAGCTGCAGCCCGTCAATCATCTCGCCGGCATTGTCGGAGGCCGATTTCATGGCCACCATCTGCGCGGCATAAAAACACGCGACGTTCTCCACCGCGCCCTGGTACACCTGGGATTCCACGTAACGGCCGAGCACGCTGTCCAGCAGATCGCGGGCCTCGGGCTCGTAGATATAGTCCCAGTGCGCCTGCAGCCCCGGATCCTCGATGCCCAGCACCGGCAGCAACTGGCTCACCGTGGGCTCCTGGCGCATGGTATTGACGAACACGTTGTTGACGAGAAACACCCGGTCCGCCTCGCCCGCGCGGTAGGCGTCGAGCATCACCTTGACCGTGCCCACCAGATCCTCGACGTGCGGGGTATCGCCGAGGCGCGTGGCCTGGGCCCGGATCTTGCCGCCCACATGGCGGAAAAAAATCACCGCCTTGGCACCCACGATGCAGAAATCCGCTGCCACGTTTTTCTCGCGCCACTCGCGCACCGCGACCAGCACGGTCTTGAACAGGTTGATGTTGAGGCCGCCGCACAGGCCGCGATCCGAAGCGATCACGATGAAGCCCACGCGTTTGACCTCGCGCTCGGTCATGAACGGGTGGCGGTACTCGGGATTGGCCTTGGCCAGATGCCCGATGACCATGCGCATTTTCTCGGCGTACGGGCGCGAGGCCGACATGCGCGTCTGCACCTTGCGCATCTTGCTCGCCGCGACCATCTGCATGGCCTTGGTGATCTTCTGCGTGCTGCGGATGCTCTTGATCTGCGTGCGGATTTCTTTTGCGCCTGCCATATATATCGCTGCCTTGTTTCCTCGTCCCCTCTCCCCCTTCAGGGGGAGAGGCTGGGTGAGGGGGCTAACCCCTCACTTTCATCTCTCCCCTTGAAAAGGGGAGAGATAATGATGAAGGGGCAACTCTCAAGATCACCACGCCTGGGTCTTCTTGAATTCCACGACCGCCTTCTTCAGGCCCCGTTCGATCTCGCTGCTGTAATCGCCGCTCGAGTTGATGCGGTCGCGCAGTGCGGCAAAATGCGTTTGGAAATAACTGTGCATGGCGGCTTCGAACACCACCACTTTCTTCACCTCGATGTCATCCAGATAACCTTCGCTGGCGGCGTACAGCGACAGCGCCATGTCGGCGATGCTGAGCGGCGCATACTGTTTCTGCTTCATCAGCTCGGTGACGCGCTGCCCGCGGTCCAGTTGCTTGCGCGTCACTTCGTCCAGGTCCGAGGCGAACTGCGCGAAGGCCGCAAGCTCTCGGAATTGGGCGAGCGCGAGCTTCACGCCGCCGCCGAGTTTCTTGATGATCTTGGTTTGCGCCGCGCCGCCCACGCGCGACACCGAAATGCCGGCGTTGATGGCCGGGCGGATGCCGGCGTTGAACAGATCGGTCTCGAGGAATATCTGGCCGTCGGTAATGGAAATTACGTTGGTGGGCACGAACGCCGACACGTCGCCGGCCTGGGTTTCGATAATCGGCAGCGCGGTCAGCGAGCCGGTCTTGCCCTTAACCTGGCCCTCGGTAATGCGCTCGATGTATTGCGCATTGACGCGCGCCGCGCGCTCCAGCAGGCGTGAATGCAGATAAAAAATGTCGCCGGGATACGCTTCGCGTCCCGGCGGGCGGCGCAGCAGCAGCGATATCTGGCGGTAGGCCCAGGCCTGCTTGGTCAGGTCGTCGTAAACGATGAGCGCGTCCTGGCCGCGATCCCTGAAGTACTCGCCCATGGCGCAGCCCGCGTAGGGCGCGATGTACTGCAGCGCCGCGGACTCGGAGGCCGACACCGCCACCACCGTGGTGTACTGCATGGCGCCGTGCTCTTCGAACTTGCGCACCACCCCGGCAATCGAGGAATTCTTCTGGCCAACGGCCACGTAGATGCAGAACAGGTTCTTGCCTTTCTGGTTGATGATAGTGTCCACCGCGAGCGCGGTCTTGCCGGTCTGGCGGTCGCCGATCACGAGTTCGCGCTGGCCGCGGCCGATGGGCACCATCGAGTCAATCGCCTTGTATCCGGTCTGTACCGGCTGGCTCACCGACTGGCGCGCGATCACGCCGGGCGCCACCTTTTCAATCGGCGAGGTGAGCTTGGCCTTGACCGGACCCTTGCCGTCGATCGGCTCACCCAGCGAGTTCACCACGCGCCCGAGCAGTTCCGGCCCCACCGGCACTTCGAGAATGCGGCCGGTGGTCTTGACGGTGTCGCCTTCGGATATGTGCTCGTAATGCCCGAGCACCACCGCACCCACGGAATCGCGCTCCAGGTTGAGCGCCAGGCCAAAGGTCTGCTTGGGGAACTCCAGCATTTCGCCGTACTGCGCCGCCTGCAGGCCGTGGATGCGCACGATGCCGTCGGTGACGCTCACCACGGTCCCCACGTTGCGCGCTTCGGCTTCGGCGTCAAAATGCTCGATGCGCTGCCGGATAAGCTCGCTGATTTCGGATGGACTGAGTGACATGGTCGAATTCCTTGGGAAATACGCTTATTGAATGATGGCCGCGGCCAGGCGTCCAAGCTTGCCGCGCACCGAACCGTCAATCACGAGGTCGCCGGCACGCAATATTGCGCCGCCGATGAGCGCCTTGTCGGTCACGCAGCTGAGTTTCACCTTGCGCTCGAGCTTCTTCTCGAGCGCGGCGCGCAGCGTACTTTGTTCCGCCTCGCTCACCGGTACGGCGGCGCGCATTTCGACTTCCACCAGGCCCTCCGCCTGCTCACGCAACGCACGGTACTCGGCGGCAATCTCGGGCAACAGCGCGAGGCGCCGGTAGTCCGCGAGCAGCCTTACGAAATTGCGCTCCCGCGCATCCGGTGTATGGCCGGATTTGGCGCACAATTCCAGCAGCACCTCGGCGCGCACTCCGGCCGGCACGCGCGGATCGCCGAGCATCACCCGGGCTTCAGGATTGCCGACCAGCGTGACCAGCAACGCCAGCAGCTTGCTCCAGCGTTCCGGTTCGCGGTGTGCACGCGCCAGCTCGAACACCGCTTTGGCGTAGGGGCGCGCGAGAGTCAGGGTTTCAGCCATTCCGCAGCCGGGCCTCAGTGAATCTGCCGCGCCAGTTCATCCAGCAGCGCCTTGTGGGCACGCGCATCGATCTCGCGTGAGAGGATGCGGCCGGCGGC
>JBOIAZ010000017.1:0-1603 GCA_050739175.1 Gammaproteobacteria bacterium | reverse complement strand
CTCGGCGGCAACATCATGGCGGGACTGCGCTCGCTCAAGGGCGGCGAGATCACCGAATACACGCAGATGCTGGAGGAAGCGCGCCGCCATGCGGTGGACCGACTGGTGCAAAACGCCACGACTATGGGCGCCAATGGCATCATCATGATGCGCTTTGATTCCTCGGAAATCGGCCAGACCATGAGCGAGATCGTGGCCTACGGCACCGCGGTGGTGCTGGAAAAGGCCGGCTGACATGCTGCGCCGCTTCGTCATCGCGCTCGGCGTGGCGGGTCTCGTGGCCGCCATCGTGTGCCTGCTGCTCAGGCTCTATGTGCCGGCGATCTATCTCTTTATCGAAGGCGGCATTCTCATCATTGCCGTGCTGTTCGAACCCTGGCGCTATCTGCCGAAGGTGAATCGCAACAAGGGTCATTGGCAGGCGACCGGTGAACGCTTCGTGGACCCGACGTCCGGCAAACTGGTGGAAGTGTTCTACAACCCGGAAACGGGTGAGCGCGATTATCGGAACACGTAATAAATTATCGCGGCCGAAGGCCGCATAAATCCCCCTCACCCTAACCTGTTCTGCGTGGTGCGTCCTGCACCACTTGAACTCCAAGGCGGCCATCCCTGGCCCCCCGTTCAGCGGGCCGAAGCGGTGCTTCGGCTATTCCGCTTCACCCCTTCGGAGGAGAGGGGGCAAAGTAGCGGCTGCGCAGCAGCCATACAAGATTACGCCACGCGATTGCGCTTTTCACCTTCAGCAAAGGCGGGGGAATACCGCCAGGCCTTGTCCGGCTATTGCTTCGGCAGCGATGGAAACTTTGACGGGTCGTAACCGCCGACGTCGAACCTCACGGTTTCAGGGCCGTGGTCTTTGATCATCACTTCCATCTCGATGACTTTGGCTTTGGACAGTGCCGCGATGAAGCCCTTGTCGTCCTTGATGAACATCGCAGGCTCGCCGGTTTCAGGCAGGTAGGCCTTCCAGACCTCGCGCTGGCCGTCCACCCGCATGACCAGGTCGCAGACTTTTCTGCAGACGAAACCGCCGCCCTGGCCGTACAGGTACACACTCTGGGGCCAGCCAGCATGCCGGCGCAGTATCAGCTCCACACGGTTGTCCAATCCCGAAGGCTGGCTGGAATAAATGCCGGCGGTGTACTGCAAGCCATCCTGATTGACGGTCTGGTACAACCACAGGGCCGCGAGCTTGGCGTGCTCCGCCTTGAACTTGAGCGCGGGCAGCGCTGTCTGCACTTCCGAGGCCGCGGAAGTGCCGGGATATTTCCGGACGATGTCCTCGGCGACCAGTACCGCCAGCTGGGGTTTCTGTTCAGCCAACAATTGCTGATAAAGCTTGAGCTGCACGGTGGCCGCTGATTGCGTGGCCGCGGATGGCGTGGGGGACGGCGCGCTCTTTGGCGAACAACCGACGGCCAACACTGCCGCGGCAGCGGCGAGCACGATGGCCGCTGCGCACAGCAGCGCACCGAAAGAGGCACGTCGCTTCATGCGGAAAGTGTAACCCGATCGCCTGGGTTGTGCTACGCAGCCATGCACAGGTACGTCTCGGCCTGGATGCTGCGGTCAGGAATTCACGCCACGCGATCGCGTTTCT
>JBOIAZ010000016.1:0-3875 GCA_050739175.1 Gammaproteobacteria bacterium | reverse complement strand
CCGTTTTTTTGCCCCCCTTGACCGGGTTCAGTATAGACGCCGATGGCGCGTGCGGAACGCCGGCCAGCCAGGCTTACCCGCCGCCAAGACCGTGAAGGGCCATGCCTATAATGAGCGCATCCCGCACCCTGATTCCGGTACACATATGAGCTTCCGCAATCCGCCGGCCGAGGATATCCGGGCCCTGCTGCAACGCATCCGGCGCATCGCGGTGGTGGGCCTGTCACCCAACCCGGCACGGCCGAGCCACGGCGTGGCGCGGGCCCTGCAGGGCTTCGGTTACCAGATCGTCCCGGTGCGGCCGGCGGTGGACGAGGTGCTGGGCGAGAAAGCCTGGCCGGACCTGCGCTCCGTGCCCGGTCCGGTGGACCTGGTGGATGTGTTCCGTGCGCCGGAGCACGTGGACAGTATCGTGGACGACTGCATCGCCCTGCGCGCACCGGCGCTGTGGCTGCAGGAAGGCGTGGTCAACGAGCCGGCCGCGGAGCGCGCCCGCCAAGCCGGTATCATGGTGGTCATGGACCGCTGCATATATAAGGACTACCGCGCCTTGATGAAGGAAGCGCGCGCATGAAAATCCCCTTCAGCAAGATGGAGGGGCTGGGCAACGACTTCATGGTGATCGATGCCATGGACCGGCCGTTGCGCCTGGACGCTCAGCGCGTGCAAACGCTCGCCGACCGGCGCACCGGCGTGGGTTTCGACCAGTTACTGCTGCTGGAGGCGCCGCGCGACAGGGCGCACACCGCGCACTATCGCATCTTCAATGCCGACGGCGGCGAAGTGGAGCAGTGCGGCAACGGTGCACGCTGCGTGAGCCGCCTGCTGGTGGAAGACGGCCGGGCGCGCGGCCCGCAGCTCAGCCTGGAATCCGCCGGGCGCGTACTCATCGCGGACGTGAGCGATCTCGAAAGCGTGCGCGTCAACATGGGTGTGCCGGAATTCGAACCGGCGCGCGTGCCCTTCGAGGCGCGCGAGCGCGCGCTCACCTACGAGCTGGAAGTGGACGGCCGCAACTACGAGATCGGCGTGGTCTCCATGGGCAATCCGCATGCCATCCTCGACATGCCGGACGTGGACATCGCGCCGGTCGCGGAACTCGGCCCCAAAATCGAACGCCACCCGCGCTTTCCGAAACGCGTGAACGTCAACTTCGCGCAATGGCTGGATCGCACGCAGGTGAAGCTGCGCGTTTTCGAACGCGGCACCGGCGAAACCCTGGCGTGCGGCTCGGGCGCGTGCGCCACCACCGCCTGGGGCAGGCTCGCCGGCTGGCTGGACGAGACCGTGGAGGTCGCGCTGCGCGGCGGGCGGCTCGTGATAAGCTGGCCCGGCGAGGGTCAGCCCATGTGGATGCGCGGCCCCGCCAACCGGGTGTACGACGGAACCATCGAGTTATGAGTATCGAGCACAAGTCCGGCCTGCAGGATCACGCCGAACAGGAAGATTCCGTCACCGATTATCTGGTCCGGCATCCGGAATTCTTCGAAAGTCACATGGAAGTGCTCGCCAAACTCAAGGTGCCGCACCCGAGCGGCCACGCGGTTTCGCTGATTGAACGCCAAGTCGAAGTGCTGCGCCAGCAGCACCGCCAGATGGAGCGCAAGCTCGTGGAACTGATCGAGGTGGCGCGCGGCAACGACGCGCTCATCGAGCGCATCCACCGGCTGGCGCTGGCGCTGCTCGAAGCCCAGACTTTCGCCGACCGCCTGTATGCCGTGCAGGAGGATTTGCGCAACCGTTTCGGTGCCGACGAAGTCAGCCTGTTCCTGATCAGCGAACGCAGTGACAACCCCGACGCCGGCCCGGCGCGCTGGCTGCAGCCCGGGGATGCCGGTCTGGAACAACTGCACGAATTCCTCAAGGCCGGCAAACCTTACGTCGGTCGGTTGCGCGCCCCGCAGCTCGAATTCCTGTTCGGCACGCAGGCCGAGCGCATCACCTCGCTCGCGCTCATGCCGCTCGGCGCGCAGGGCAAGCTCGGCCTGCTCGCGGTCGGCAGCCACGAAGCCGAGCGTTTCGGCCCGACGCTCGGCACCGCATTTCTCGCCCGCATCGGCGAGCTGGTGACCGCGGCCATCGAGCCGCTCTGGCCGGAATGAGCACGCCGCTCAGCGCTGCGATCCGGAATTTCATCGGACATCTTGCCCACGAACGCCGCCTCTCCGTCCACACGGCGGCCGCCTATACGCGGGACCTCGACAGCTTCCGGCGCTACTGTGAACAGCAGCAGGTGGGCGACTGGGGCGCGGTGGACATCCACCATGTGCGCGCCTTCGTGAGCGCACGCCATCGCCAGGGTTTGTCGCCGCGCAGCCTGCAACGCCAGCTGGCCGCGATCCGCAGTTTCTACAACTACCTGCTGCGCGAACGGGCGGTGCGCAACAACCCGGCCAACGGCGTGCCGGCGCCCAAGGCGCAGCGGCGCCTGCCGGCCACGCTTGATGCCGACCAGATGGCGCGGCTGCTGACCATCCAGGGCGATGATCCGCAGTCCGTACGCGACCGCGCCATCATGGAACTGCTGTATGCCTCGGGATTGAGACTTGCGGAACTGCTGTCGCTGGAGCGGTACGCGATTGATCCGGGTGCCGGCGAGGTGCGCGTGACCGGCAAGGGTGCGAAAACCCGCATCGTCCCGGTCGGGCGCAAGGCCCTGCTTGCACTGCAAGACTGGTTCAAGGTCCGCAGCCAGTTGGCGCGGCCCGAGGACGAGGCGCTGTTCGTCGGTCCGCGCGGCGGACCGCTGAGCGCGCGCACCCTGCAGGCGCGTCTCAAGCGTTGGGGCATCGCCCAGGGCCTGCCGCGGGGCGTGCACCCGCACCTGTTCCGGCATTCGTTTGCCAGCCACCTGCTGGAATCCAGCGGCGACCTGCGTGCCGTGCAGGAACTGCTGGGACATGCCAACGTCAGCACCACGCAGATCTACACGCACCTTGATTTCCAGCACCTTGCCCGCACTTATGACCGGACGCATCCGCGCGCGCGGAAGAAAGTGACGCATGAGGGTTAGCCCGACAAGCGTAAAATTTCCGCGTCTCTGAGTCGCCGCGTCCTCACCGGCCGCAGGCGCGCGGCAACCGAAGCTTCATACCGTCATCAGGTCGCAATGACATGCAGCAATTCCATGGCACCACTATTCTTTCCGTGCGCCGCAATGTGAGCGTCGCCATGGGCGGCGACGGTCAGGTGACACTCGGCAACACGGTGATGAAACCCAACGCCCGCAAGGTGCGCCGCCTGTACAATGACCAGGTGCTCGCCGGTTTTGCCGGCGGCACCGCCGATGCCTTCACGCTGTTCGAGCGCTTCGAGGAAAAGCTCAGTAAACACAGTGGCAACCTCACGCGCGCCGCCGTGGAACTCGCCAAGGACTGGCGCACCGATCGCATGTTGCGACGCTTGGAAGCACTCATGTGCGTTGCGGACAAGACCGCATCGTTTGTCGTCTCCGGCACCGGCGATGTCATCGAGCCGGAACAGGGTCTCATGGCCATCGGTTCGGGCGGCATGTACGCCCAAGCGGCGGCGCGTGCCTTGCTCGACAATACTGATCTGGACGCGCGCGCCGTCACCGAACGCGCGCTCAACATCGCGGCCGATATCTGCATATACACGAATCGGAATTTGACGATTGAGGAACTGAAGTGATTTATGCGGAATTTCGTCCCGCGGCCGAGGGACTTTCTTGGTTCGTGCAAAGAAAGTCCCCAAAGAAACACGCCCCTGGGACGCTGCCGCTTCGCGGTGCCCTACGCGCTTCCCTCGCTCGGGGTTTCGCAGACGGCACATCCTTGTGCCGCTGCGAAAGCTCGCCATCCCTGGCTTCGCCCGCGCTGTGCGCGGCCCGTTCCTCACTCGGTCCAGTGCTCGGC
>JBOIAZ010000015.1:0-34000 GCA_050739175.1 Gammaproteobacteria bacterium | reverse complement strand
AGCGTGGAGAAGAACACCTGCCCGCCGGGTTTGAGCAGGCTCGCGCAGGCGCGCACCACGGATTCCGGCTGGGGTACGTGCTCCAGCATTTCCATGCAGGTCACCACGTCGAACTGTGCCGGCGCTTCCGCCGCCAGCGCTTCGGCACTGATCTTGCAATAATGCACCTGCAGGCGGGATTCGTGCAGATGCAACCGGGCCACGGCCAGCGGTTCATCGGCCATGTCGATGCCGGTAACGTCGGCGCCGCGTTCCGCCATGGCTTCCGTGAGCAGACCGCCGCCGCAGCCGATGTCGAGCACGCGCCGGCTTTTCAGTGCCGCACGTTGCTCGATATATGCCAGCCGCAGCGGATTGATGTGGTGCAGCGTGCGGAATTCGCCCTGCGGGTCCCACCAGCGCGACGCCAGCGCGTCGAATTTGGAAATCTCGCGCCGGTCCAGGTTGATGTGCGTGGAGCTCATGCGCTTGCGGCCTGTGGCGCGGCACCGCGGCCAGGTTCCTGCCAGCGCGCGGCGCGCGCCTGGATTGCGTTCAGATCCAGGGTGGTGAGCTCGCCGGCGCGCAACAGTTGGCGACCGGCCACCCAGACGTCGCTGACCTGGTGGCGATTCGCGCAGTACACCAGCTGCGACCGCGGGTCGTACAGCGGCTGGCACTCGGGAACGTTCATGTCCACGGCCGTCAAGTCCGCCCATTTCCCCGGCAGTAACGAACCCACGTCGTGCTCCAAGCCGAGCGCGCGCGCACCGTTGAGCGTGGCCATGCGCAGCACGCTTGCGGCCGGTACCGCCGTCGCATATTCAGCCACGGCCTTGGCAAGCAAGGCCGCACAGCGCATCTCGGCGAGCATGTCGAAAGCGCTGTCGCCGGTGCCGAGCGCGACGTTTGCGCCCGCGGTCAGGAGTCTCGCCAGCGGGCAGAAACCGCCGGCGAGTCTCAGACTGGATTGCGGACAGTGCACCACATGCACGCCGGAGCGCGCAAGCCCGGCAATTTCGGAATCGGTTAATTGCGTCATGTAGGCCGCGATGAGACTCGATGTCAGCCATCCCAGCCCGCCAAGGTATGCCAGCGGACGCTCACCATGTTGTTGCAGGCTGTGCTGGATTTCTGCGGCGGTTGCATTGAGTTCCACATGCACCGGCACCTCCAATTCATCGGCGAGCGTGCGGATTTCCTGCAACCGTGACGCGGCCATGGTACAGGCAGCGATGGGTGCGAATGCGAAGCTCAGCAGCGGTTCGTCCTTGTGCTGATCACGCAGCGCTGTGCCCTTGACGAGGTATTCACGGGCCCCACTGGCCCAGGCCGAGGGATCCTCCGTAACAATCATGCCCAGACAGGCGCGCAGACCGCAACGCTGCGCGGCCTCGGCGGTCACCTCGGGGAAAAAGTTCATGTCATTGAAACAGGTGGTGCCGCTGCGCAGCATGCGGACCATGGCCAATTCGCTGCCGTCACGCACGCATTCGGCGCCCGTCCAGCGGCTGCCAGTCGGCCATGCCGGCTCTTGCAGTAAGGGCGTGGGCGACAAATCCTCGGCCGGATCGTGCAGCAGCGACATGGCGGTGTGCGTGTGGGCGTTCACGAAACCGGGGATGAGCACGTGGTCGGACAGATCGACGCTGGTGTGCGCGTGGTATTGGCGCCGGGCCTCGGCACCCGGCAGCAGCGCCAGAATGCGCCCGTCACGCACCACGAGTGCGTGCTGTTCCAGAATCGCGCCCTCGGGCTCGACGGGAATCACCCAGCGCGCGTGAATGACAAGATCGGCAGGGGTCATTGGAATCGATTAATCTGGCAAGCGCTCACTCAACAGGCACACGCCCCCTTGAGGACCGCTGCGCGGCCGACCGGCGTCAGCCAGGTGACAGGCCGCCTGAACCGGCCGCGTGGCGCAACCTGCGCTTATGGCGGACATGACCAAAACGATTCCGCCACGCACTGACATCCCGGGATTGCATTTTGCCGATTCGGTCATTCACTGACAGCACGCGCGCGCTTGTGACGCGAACCCACTATAACAGACTTGGCGCGGCCGGATTTTACGCGTGGGCACGCATTCCGGCGCTGTGCAAGCGGGGGATAAGCATCATGCCTATGGTAAAATTTCAGCTTTGAATCTTCCGCCTCCGGCGGCCCAAAATCCCCCGAAAAAAGCGCTTCCCGCATGGTCGAATTTGCCCGCGAGCTGACCGTCGTCAACCTCGAAGAGGAAATGAAGCGCTCCTACCTGGATTACGCCATGAGCGTAATCGTGGGTCGGGCGCTGCCAGACGTACGCGATGGTCTCAAACCCGTGCACCGGCGCGTGCTGTACGCGATGCGCGAGCTGGGCAACGATTACAACAAGCCCTACAAGAAATCCGCGCGCATTGTCGGCGACGTGATCGGCAAATACCACCCGCACGGCGATGTGGCGGTATACGACACCATCGTGCGCATGGCACAGCCGTTCTCGATGCGCTACGTGCTGGTGGACGGCCAGGGCAATTTCGGTTCGGTGGACGGCGACGCACCTGCGGCCATGCGCTACACCGAAGTACGCATGGCCAGGATCGCGCACGAGATCCTCGCCGACATCGACAAGGAGACGGTGGACTTCGTCCCCAACTATGACGAGTCCGAGCAGGAGCCCACGGTGCTGCCGACCCGTGTCCCGCACCTGCTGGTCAACGGCTCGGCCGGCATTGCCGTGGGCATGGCCACGAATATTCCGCCGCACAATCTCGGCGAGGTGATCGCCGCCTGCGTGGCACTGATTGATGATCCCGCGATCAGCATCCAGGAATTGATCAAGCACCTGCCAGGTCCGGATTTTCCCACCGGCGGCCTGATCAGCGGTGTGCGCGGCATTCATGAAGCGTACTTCACCGGCCGCGGCCGGGTGTTCGTGCGCGCCAAGAGTCACGTGGAAGGTGCGGACGGCGCCAAGCAGTCCATCATCGTGACCGAACTGCCTTACATGGTGAACAAGGCCAAGCTGCTGGAGCGCATTGCCGAGCTGGTCAAGGAGAAGAAACTCGAGGGCATCACGGAACTGCGCGATGAATCGGACAAGGACGGCATGCGCATGGTGATCGAGCTGCGCCGCGCCGAGAACGTCAAGGTGATGTTGAACAACCTGTATCAGCACACCGTCATGCAGAGCGTATTCGGCATCAACATGGTGGCGCTGGTGGACAACCAGCCGCGGCTGCTAAACCTCAAGCAGGTGCTGGAGGCGTTCGTGCGCCACCGCCGCGAGGTGGTAACGCGGCGCACGCTGTTCGAGTTGCGCAAGGCGTTGGAGCGTGCGCATGTGCTCGAAGGCCTGGCCGTGGCGCTTGCCAACATTGACGACATGATCGCGCTCATCAAGCGCTCGCCCGGCCCGGCGGAGGCCAAGACCGCGTTGATGGGACGCGATTGGCAGCCGGGTGTGGTGACGGACATGTTGCAGCGCCGGGGACTCGAAGCCTCACGCCCCGAGGATCTGGCGCCGGAGTTCGGTCTGCGCGATGGCAAGTATCGCCTGTCGGAAATCCAGGCGCAGGCGATTCTGGATCTCAAACTGCAGCGCCTGACCGCGCTCGAACAAGACAAGATCGTCGGTGAGTACCGGGAGCTGCTGACTCTGATCGGCGACCTGCGCGCGATCCTCGCCAGCCCCGAAAAGCTCCTCAAGGTGATCCGCAATGAATTGACCGCGCTGCGCACGCAATACGGCGATGCGCGACGCACCGAGATTGTCTCCGACCATGAAGACCTGACCATCGAGGACCTGATCGAGGAAGAGGACGTGGTGGTGACGCTGTCGCATGCGGGCTACGTAAAGTCGCAGCCGGTTTCAACCTACCGCGCGCAGCGCCGCGGCGGTCGCGGCAAGAGCGCCACCGCGGTCAAGGACGAGGACTTCGTGGATAACCTGTTTGTCGCCAGCAGTCACGATACGGTGTTGTGTTTTTCCAGCGTCGGCAAAGTCTATTGGCTCAAGGTGTATCAGTTCCCGCACGCCGCGCGTGGCGCGCGCGGCAAACCCGTCGTCAATCTTCTGCCGCTTTCCGAGAGCGAGCGCATCACCGCCGTCATGCCGGTGCGCGAATACGCAGCCGACAAATTCGTATTCATGGCCACGCGCCGCGGGACGGTGAAGAAGACCCCGCTGGATAATTTTTCGCGGCCGCGCGCCAGCGGCATCCTGGCGATCGAGTTGCAGGCGGACGACGAGCTCGTGGGCGTGGCGATTACCGACGGCAAGCGTGACGTGCTGCTGTTTGCCAGCAACGGCAAATCCATCCGCTTCCGCGAGGCTGACGTGCGTGCCATGCGTCGCAATGCCACGGGCGTACGCGGCATCCACCTCGCCAAGGGCGAGCACGTGATTGATCTGGTGATGGTCGGTGAGGGCGACATCCTGACCGCCACCGAAAATGGTTACGGCAAGCGCACGCCGGTAGCGGACTATCCGGTGCAGGGCCGCGGCGGCCAAGGCGTGATTTCCATCCAGACCACCGAGCGCAACGGGCGCGTGGTGGGCGCCATCCAGGTGGGCGCGGACGCCGAGATCATGCTGATCAGCAGTCACGGCACGCTGGTGCGCACACCGGCAGGCGATGTATCGGTCATCGGCCGCAACACTCAGGGAGTGCGCCTGATACGTCTGGACACGGGTGAACAGCTGGTGGGCGTGGAACGCGTCGAGGCCGAGGATGACAATGGCGGCTGAGCCCGCGCGGCCGGCTGCGGCAGCGCGCACCTACCACTTCGGCGCCGGCCCGGCGATGCTGCCGCCGGAAGTGATCGCCGAAATCCGCGCGGAGTTGCCGCAGTTCCGCGGCAGCGGTGTTTCGATTCTGGAGCTGGGTCATCGCAGTCCGGAGTTCCGCACGTTGGTGCGCGAAACCGAGAGCGATCTGCGCGATCTCATGGCGATTCCCTCCGATTACGCGGTGCTGTGCTTGCAAGGGGGTGCCACGCTGCAGTTCGCAATGGCGCCCCTGAATCTCGGCGGTCGCGGCGCCTATCTGGTGACCGGCCAGTGGTCGGCCAAGGCCTGGCACGAAGCCGAGCGCGTGGCCGAGGGACAAGCCGTGTGGGTTGGCTCGGGCGGCGGCTACACGCGCGTGCCGGCGCGTCATGAATGGCAGGTACCGGGCGACGCCTGCTATCTGCATTACACCGTCAACGAAACCATCGTCGGCGTGGAGTTCCACTCTGCGCCCGCCTGCGACGCTGTGCCGCTGGTGGCCGACATGACTTCCATGATCCTGTCACGCCCGGTCGCGGTGTCGGAGCACGCGCTGATATACGCATCGGCGCAGAAAAACCTCGGGATCGCAGGCATTACCGTCGTGATCCTCAAGCCCACGGCCTTGCGCACGCCGCCGCGCGCCACGCCCTCGCTGCTGGATTACCGGGTGAGCCTCGAAGCCGAATCTCTGTCCAACACACCACCGGTGTTCGCCTGGTACGTGCTCGGCAAGATGCTCAAGTGGACCAGATCGCAGGGCGGCGTCGCCGCTATCGCGGCGCGCAACCGGCGCAAGGCCGAGCGGCTGTATGCAGTGCTGGACGCATCGGATTTTTATCTCGCTGCCGTGGACAAATCTTCGCGCTCATGGATGAACGTGCCATTCCGCCTGCGCGACCCAAAGCTTGAAGCGCTGTTCCTGCAGGGAGCCGCGACGGCAGGTTTGAAAAACCTCGCTGGTCATCGCAGCAGCGGCGGCATCCGTGCCAGCATCTACAATGCCATGCCGGAAGCCGGGGTCGCGCTACTCGCCGAGTACATGCGCGACTTCGCGCGCCGCTACGGATGAACCGGGGTTGGGCCCATGACTGATCTCAGCTTTGATCTCATGGAAATCTGTGCGCCCGGCGTCAAGGCGCTCAAGCCCTACGAGCCGGGCAAGCCCGTCAGCGAGTTGCAACGCGAATTCGGGGTGCGTGATGTCATCAAGCTCGCGTCCAACGAAAATCCGCTGGGACCGAGCCCCAGGGCATTGGCGGCAGTACGAGGCACGCTCGGCGGAATGGCAATCTACCCCGATGCGCAGGCCCATGAACTGCGCCGGGCACTGGCCGTCAGGTTTCATGTCGATCCGGCCGGTATCACCGTAGGCAACGGTTCCGAACAGGTGCTGGAACTCATTGCGCGCGTCTTCCTGCAACCCGGCACAAACGCGGTGTTTTCCCGCTATGCGTTTGCCGTATATCCCATCGTCACTCAGGCGGTCGGAGCCGCGGAGCGCATGGCGGAAGCCAATGCACCTGACCATGCGACCGCGCCTTACGGCCACAATCTCGACAAGCTGCTGGCGGCGATCAACGCCGACACGCGCGTGGTGTTCATCGCCAATCCCAACAATCCGACCGGTACCTGGATCGAGCGGCGCGCGCTGCGCGATTTCCTGACCCGCGTGCCGCCGCGGGTGCTGGTGGTGGTGGATGAGGCGTATGCCGAATACGTCGCGGAAGCGGATTATCCCGAGTGCACGCTGTGGCTGCCGGAGTTTCCAAACCTGATCGTTACCCGCACGTTCTCGAAGATTTACGGTCTGGCCGGGCTGCGCTGCGGCTATTCGCTGGCGCACCCACGCGTGGCCGAGCTGCTGAACCGCATGCGTCTGGTGTTCAATGCCAGCAATCTTGCCCAGATGGGCGCACTTGCCGCACTCGGCGATGATGCACATGTGCGGCGCAGCGCGGAGTTGAACCGCGTGGGCCACGAGCAACTGCAGGCGGGACTGCGCGAACTGGGACTGAAGTGGATTCCCTCGATCGCCAATTTCCTGACCGTGGATTTCGGCCGGCCGGTGCGGCCGACTTACGATGCCCTGCTGCACCAGGGCATCATCGTGCGACCGCTGGCCAATTACGGGCTGCCGCAGCATCTGCGCATCACCATCGGTTTGCCGGAGCAAAACGAACGCCTGTTGCTCGCGCTTGAGCAGGTGCTCGTCGCGTGAACTCTGCCACGGTCCTGCCGACTGCCAGGCGCCGCGATTTTCTGCTGCAGCCGGGCGGCAGCCTGCGCGGACGGATCCGGGTGCCGGGTGACAAGTCCATATCCCACCGCGCACTGTTGCTTGGCGCCCTCGCGCAGGGTGCAAGTCGGATTTCGAATTTCCTCGAGAGCCAGGATTGTCTGGCCACGCTGAATGCGCTGCGTACGCTGGGCGTGCAGATTGACCATGCGCAGACCGGCCACGTGCGGGTGCACGGCGTGGGCCCGGAGGGTCTGCGGGATCCTGCGTACGCGCTGGATTGCGGCAATTCCGGAACCAGCATGCGCTTGCTGAGCGGCGTGCTGGCCGGCCAGCCGTTCGCGGCCACACTGGACGGGGACAACTCGTTGCGCCACCGACCGATGCAGCGCGTCATCGAGCCGCTCACACGCATGGGCGCACGCTTCACAAGCGCCGCGGGTCACGCACCGCTGACCGTGCACGGTTGCCGGCCGCTCAAGGCCCTGCGCTACAAGCTCCCGGTGGCGAGTGCCCAGGTGAAATCGGCGATTTTGCTCGCAGGCTTGCAGGCCACAGGCGAAACCTGGGTGCAGGAACCGGCCGTGAGCCGCGATCACACGGAACGCATGTTGCAGGCCCTGGGCGGCCGGGTGCTGCGCGAAGGCGACTGGTTGGGGGTGATGGGCGGAAGCGCGCTGCACGCAACCGACATCAGCGTGCCCGGCGACCTGTCGGCGGCGGCGTTTTTCCTGGTCGGCGCGGCCATCTGTCCGGGCGCGCATGTCACCGTCGAAGGGGTGGGCATCAATCCAACGCGCGATGGCGTGTTGCGCCTGCTGCAACGTATGGGTGCCGAAATCCACGTGCACGCGTTGTCGCAAGCTGGCGGCGAGCCGACGGCCGACATCGAAGTGCAAGGCGGCCGCTTACGCGGCATTGAAATCACTCCCGCTGAGGTTCCACTGGCGATTGATGAGTTGCCGGTGCTGCTGGTGGCGGCGGCACTGGCGCGCGGCCAGTCGCGTTTGCAGGGCGCCGCGGAACTGCGCATCAAGGAAAGCGACCGGTTGGCAGCCATGGCCGCAGGCCTGCGTACTCTTGGGGTGCCGGTGGAATTGTTCGCGGACGGCATGCAAATTTCCGGCGTCGGGCAGTTCGGCGGCGGTGAGATTGACAGCGGCGGCGATCACCGCATCGCCATGGCCTTTGCCGTGGCGGCGTTGCGCGCGACCCAACCGGTGCGCGTACATGACTGCCGCAACGTGGATACCTCGTTTCCCGGATTCGCCGAAACCGCCCGCAAAGTGGGGCTGGATTTGCGCGTGGCCGAAGCCACATGAGCATTGAGTTGCCGCCAGTCATCGCCATCGACGGACCGAGCGGCTCAGGGAAGGGTACGATCGCAAGCCGCGTGGCGGAGGCACTCGGCTGGAATCTGCTGGACAGCGGCGCGCTGTACCGGATTTTGGCACACATGTCGCAGCAGGCAGGCGTTGCGGCCGACACACCCGCGCGGCTTGAAGAACTGGCGCACGAGCTGCGCGTGGCGTTCACGCGTACCCCCGCGGGTGCCGAACAGATCCTGCTGGATGGCCGGGACGTGACGGCGGTGGTGCGCAGCGAGGAGAGCGGCAAACGTGCATCCGAGCTCGCGGTTATCCCGCAGGTGCGCCGGGGGCTGGTGGGCGTGCAGCGCGGTTTTCGCCGCGCGCCCGGGTTGGTGGCCGACGGCCGCGATATGGGCACGGTCATTTTTCCGGACGCGGGTCTCAAAATTTTCCTCACCGCGAGCGTCGAGGAACGCGTCCAAAGACGCTATAAGCAGTTGAAAGAAAAAGGATTAAATGCTACCTTACCCGACCTTTTTAGCGACCTGTTCGCCCGGGATGAACGTGACCGCAACCGGTCCGTTTCCCCGCTGAGACCTGCACCCGACGCCGTGGTACTGGATACCACCGGCATACCGGTGCAGGCGGTGGCGGACCAGGTTCTGGATCGGGCCCGACGGCGGTACGGCGAGGCGGCGGCGGGCAGGCGGCAGGGCGGGTAGGACGTACCCGCTCCCTTGTCCAATCAACCCGCGTGTTTCCGGGACGGAACTGCGGCAACCCAGGCCCCCGGCGACGGGGATGTACAGGATTCAACCCACAATGACCGAGTCTTTCGCGGAACTTTTCGAACAAAGCATCAAACAGCAACAGATGCGCAGCGGAGCCATACTCAAGGCCCGCGTCATGGAAATCCGGCCCGACGTCGTCATCGTCAATGCCGGCCTCAAATCCGAAGGCGTCATCCCGGCTGAACAGTTCAGGAACGAGAACGGCGAACTGGAAATCGCCGTCGGCGATGACGTGGAGGTGGCGCTGGACGCCGTCGAAGACGGCTTCGGTGAAACCCGGCTGTCACGCGAAAAGGCCAAACGCGCACGCTCCTGGTCGCGGCTCGATGAGGCCTTCACCTCGGGCGCAATCGTCAAGGGGTTCATCAGCGGCAAGGTCAAGGGCGGCTTCACCGTCGAGGTGGACGGCGTGCGGGCATTCCTGCCGGGTTCGCTGGTGGATGTGCGCCCGGTACGCGACCCGGTGTATCTCGAAGGCAAGGAACTGGAATTCAAGGTCATCAAGCTGGATCAGCGCCGCAACAACGTGGTGGTGTCGCGCCGCGCGGTGGTCGAGCAGGAATACAGCGCGGAGCGCGATCAGCTGCTCGAGAACCTGCAGGAAGGCGCGATGGTCAAGGGTATCGTCAAGAACCTGACCGAGTACGGCGCGTTCGTGGACCTGGGTGGAATTGACGGCCTGCTACACATCACGGACATGGCATGGAAACGGGTCAAGCATCCTTCCGAAGTCGTAAGCGTAGGCCAGGAACTCGAGGTCAAGGTGCTCAAGTTCGACCGCGAGCGCAACCGCGTGTCGCTCGGCCTCAAGCAATTGGGCGATGATCCCTGGGTGGACATCACGCGCCGCTATCCAACCAGCACGCGACTGTTCGGCAAGGTGACCAACCTCGCTGATTACGGCTGTTTCGTGGAAGTCGAGCCGGGCGTCGAAGGCCTGGTGCACGTATCGGAAATGGACTGGACCAACAAGAACGTGAATCCGGCCAAAGTCGTGCAAGTGGGGGACGAAGTCGAGGTCATGGTGCTGGAGATCGACGAGGAGCGCCGCCGCATCTCGCTCGGCATGAAGCAGTGCAAACCGAATCCCTGGGAGGAATTCGCCACCAACCACAACAAGGGCGATCGCATCCGCGGCAAGATCAAGTCGATTACCGACTTCGGCATCTTCGTGGGCCTGGAAGGCGGCATTGACGGCTTGGTGCACCTTTCGGACATCACCTGGGACACACCCGGCGAGGAAGCCGTTCGCAATTACAAGAAGAGCGACGAAGTGGAAGCCGTGGTGCTGGCCGTGGACGCACAGCGCGAACGCATCTCCCTGGGCATCAAGCAGCTGCAGAAGGATCCGTTCGCGAACTTTCTGGCCGAGCACCCCAAAGGCAGCATGGTCAAGGGCAAGGTCACCAGCGTGGATGCCAAGGGCGCGGTGATGGATCTGGGCAACGGCATTGAGGGCTACCTGCGCGCTTCCGAATTGTCGCGCGACCGGGTGGAAGATGCCCGCACCGTGCTCAAGGAGGGCGACGAGGTGGAAACGCGCTTCGTGGGCGTGGACCGCAAGAACCGCAGCATCAGCCTGTCGGTAAAAGCCAGGGAAATCGAGGAGGAAGCTCAGGCGCTGGAGGATTACGCACGCAACACGGTATCCAGCAATACGACCCTCGGCGACCTGCTCAAGGAGCACATCGGCGGAGACAAGGCGGAATAAGCGCATGCAAGTGCGCGGGGAATTGCCCGTATCGGGCGCTACCGGGCTGGTGATTCCTGCAACATGGGGGTTCGGCAGCATATGAAGCGAGTCGTGCCAGCGCGGATGATAGCGTCATGACCAAATCGGAACTCATCGAGATCATCGCCCGCAAGCAGAGCCACCTTGCCGGCAAGGATATCGAGCTTGCGGTCAAGACCATTCTTGAGCATATGAGTGCGGCGCTGTCCACCGGCCGGCGCATCGAGATTCGTGGATTTGGCAGTTTTTCCCTGCACTTCCGCCCGCCGCGCATGGGCCGCAACCCCAAGACCGGTGATTCCGTGGCCCTGCCCGGCAAGCATGTCCCACACTTCAAACCCGGCAAGGATCTGCGCGACCGGGTCAACGAAAGCCTCGCGGGTTGACACGCATGCGCGGGGACCATCGTCGCCAGGCGTAATCGGAGCTGGCCGTCATGCTGCGTTGGATCGCCGTTATCATCCTGCTGTGTGTTTTTGCGCTCGCCCTGCTGCTGGCCTACGCCAACGGCTCGACCGTGACCCTGGATTACCTCGCCGGCCGTCTGCATGTGCATCTGTCCTCGGCGCTGTTCGCGGCAGCCATCATTGGCTGGCTGCTGGGAATCCTGAGCAGTTTGGTGGTTATTTTCCGTCTCAAACGTGAGGCCTGGCGGCTGAAGCGTTCGGTGCGCGATGCGGAAGCGGAAATCCGCAACCTGCGCAACCTGCCGCTCAAACATGATCACTGACTCAATAGTGATCAGCGCGCTGCTGCTGGTCGCAGGGGTGGTGCTCGGCTGGCTGCTGGCACATTGGGGACGGGGCGGCAAGCGTGCGTCACACTTCAAGTTCGTGAGCGCCGAGTATTTCAAGGGACTTAATTACCTGCTGAATGAGCAGCCCGACAAGGCACTGGAAGTTTTCATTCGCGTTGCCGAGGTGGACTCCGACACGGTGGAAACGCATTTTGCGCTCGGCAGCCTGTTCCGCAGACGCGGCGAAGTGGACCGCGCCATCCGCATCCACCAGAACCTGATGGCGCGACCCAGCCTCAATCGGGAGTATCGCGCGCAAGCTCTGTTCGAACTGGCGCAGGACTATCTGCGTGCCGGCTTGCTGGATCGAGCGGAAAGCCTGTTGCTGGAATTGCTCGACGTACCGAGCCATACGGAATCCGCCCTGCGCAGCCTGATCTCGCTTTATGAACAACAAAAGGACTGGGAGCAGGCCATAGCCATGCGCCGACGACTGCAGACACTGAACGGCGCTGCGCAGGAGGAGACCATCGCCCAGTACTACTGCGAGATGGCGCAAACCGCACTGGCCGCCAAAGACATGCCGCTGGCGCGGCGTTTGCTGAAGCGCGCGCAGTCACAGGATACCGACTGTGTGCGCGCACACCTGCTGCTGGCACAGATCGAGGAAAGCGAGGAGCAATGGGAACGCAGCCGCCAGCATTACGGCCGGGTGCTGGAGCGCGAGATTCGCTACGCCACCGAGGTGTTGCCGGCGCTGGCGCGCGTGACCCGCGAGCTCGATGGCCATGCATCCCTGCAGGCGGTGACCGAGAAACTGCGGCGCGACAATCCGAAAGCATCGGGTTATCTGGCGATTGCCGCCATCATGGACCCGGAGCTGGATGATCCGGTGTCGCGCGGTTGCGTGGCCGATTACCTGCGCAGCGAGCCCAGCCTGCGCGGCTTGTATGACATGTTTACCGCGTTTGGCCAGCAGCAGGGCATGAGTCCGGTGCGTGATCTCGAGCCCCTGCAGCTTGCGGTGCGCAAGCTGCTGATCAACGGTCCACGCTACCGCTGTGAGGAATGCGGATTCCGCAGCAAAACCCTGTATTGGCAATGTCCCGGCTGCAAAACCTGGAACCGCACCATCCCCTTCCATGAAATCACCTTCACCGCGGCGGTGCCGCCGGTCTTGCCTGAGCAGAACCGGCCTTGATCGCAACCCACGCATGATAAGGAACGTTCCAGCATGAAACCCGTCATCATCCGCAAAGCCGTTTTCCCCGTGGCCGGCCTGGGGACGCGCTTTCTGCCGGCCACCAAAGCCAGTCCCAAGGAAATGCTGCCGATCGTGGACAAGCCGCTGATCCAGTACGCGGTGGAAGAGGCGGTCGAGGCGGGCGCCGAAGTGCTGGTGTTCGTCACCAGCCGCACCAAGCGCGCGATTTCCGATCATTTTGACCGTGCCTATGAGCTGGAAACGGAAATGGCGCAGCGCGGCAAGCGGGCGCAACTCAAACTGGTGCAGAACATCGTGCCGCCCAGCGTTACCTGCGTGTACATCCGGCAGGCCGAGGCCCTCGGCCTGGGACACGCGGTGCTGTGTGCCGAACCGGTGATCGGCAACGAGCCGTTTTTCGTGGTGCTCGCGGACGACCTGATCGACGGCGCCGGCCGTTCCGCTCTGCGGCAGATGCGCGATGTGTATGTGCGCCATCCGGGCAGTGTGATTGGCGTAGAGCAGGTGGCGCGCAGCGCAACCAACCGTTACGGCATCATCACGCCCCAGGCCATGGAACCACGGCTGCATGCAATCCGCGGCATCGTGGAAAAGCCCGCGCCCGCCAAGGCTCCTTCCACACTGGGAGTGGTGGGGCGTTACTTGCTGACGCCGGGCATCTTCGAGTGCCTGAAGCACATCGGCAAGGGCACCGGCGGGGAGATTCAGTTGACGGATGCCATTCAGGCGCTGCTCGCCAAAGAGTCGGCGTATGCGTGGGAATTCGAGGGTGTGCGCTACGATTGCGGCAGCAAGCTCGGATATCTGCGGGCCACAGTGGAATACGGTCTGAAGCACGCTGATTTAGGCGAGACGTTCCGGGACTATCTGCGCACGCTCAGCGGCAAGCTGGACCGCGGCCAGTCCTGAGTGCGCCGGAGAACACAGCCATGGAATTGAGTAAACCTGTGGCCTGGGTGTTGCTGATCATGGCGGGCCTGTTCGAAGTTGCCTGGGCCATCGGACTCAAGTACAGCGCCGGCTTTACGCGTTTGACGCCTTCCATGCTTACCGCCGTGGCCGTGATTGCCAGCATGGGCCTGCTCGGTCTGGCCGCTCGCAGTCTGCCGATCGGCACCGCTTATGCGGTGTGGACCGGAATCGGCACCGTTGGCGCCGTGTTGCTGGGCATGCTGCTGTTCGGAGACTCGCACAGCGCGCTGCGGCTTGCCTGTGTTGCACTGATTCTCATCGGCATCATCGGGCTGAAGCTCGTGGGCAAATAGACGCTACGGGTCTTGCTGATAGCGCAGGCTGCGGCTTTGCGGTGCGCCGCGCAACACGAAACCCAGCAAGCCGAAAGGCGCCCGGCCCACAAGGGCACGCCGCAGGAGCTTCGCGGCGACCAGCACGCGATAAACAAACGCATAAGCTGCACCATGATGTGTACGCAGATAGCGACACAGACTGATGTAATACTCCCGTTGCAACGCAGTTTGCAACGCGGGTTGACTGGAACTCGCACCGCCAATGTGACGGATTCGGGCCTGTGGAACGTGGTACACGCTGCCTCCGGCCTGATAAACGCGCCAGGCAAAGTCCTCTTCCTCGCAATACAGGAAATAACCGGCATCCAGGCCGCCTAGCTGCCAGAGTACCGACCCGCGTACAAACAGAGCGGCGCCCGTGACCACGGGTACTTCCAGCGGCGCGTGATACCGTCGGCGGCGGCTGGGATAGCGCCGCGGCCGGATCCGGCGCAGCACGCCGGCACTGAAGAGGCTCAGTGCCAGCGATGGAAAATAGCCAAAGCTGGAGCGCGGCTGGTCATCGGCGTCGAACATGCTGGCGCTGCAGAGCGCGGCATCCGCATGTGCATCCATGAATTCCGTCAGGATGGCGAGCACATCATTCAGGAATTCGCAATCGTTGTTCAGGAAAAAATAATAGTCGGCCTGCAGCGTGCGCGCTCCCAGCATCATGCCGCCCGCAAACCCGAGATTGCGTTCCGACCACACGCAGGTGGCCGTGCCCTGGGGGATGGTTTCCAGTTGCTTGCGGTCAGCGGCCGCGGACTTGTTGTCGATGACAACCACGGCCACATCGGCGCAGGCCGTGCTGTGCCGGCGCAGGGATTCGATGCAGCGCAGGGTGTAGGCGGCTGAATTGTAATTCAGCACGATCACGGCGATTTTAGTCCGCGAGGTCATGCGCATTTGCAAGCCAGGCTTCGGCCAGCGCGTGGCATGGGCAACTGCTGGGGCGTGCGGAAATTGGCTCCCCGGGCCGGACTCGAACCAGCGACCAACGGATTAACAGTCCGTCGCTCTACCAACTGAGCTACCGGGGAACGGTGGCGGAAGGGCGCATATGGTAATGAAGCGCTTCCGGAGGGTCAACGCCGTAGTGCGTCACACACCCGCGGTGCGCAGGAAATCGTGCAGTCGCTCCATGGCGGCTTCAAGATTCTGCATGCTGGTGGCAAAAGACAGGCGCAGGTGGCCGGGCGCACCAAAGGCACTGCCCGCGACCAATGCAATGCCGGCGTCATTCAGCAGGCGCTCGGCCAATGCATTGTCGTCGGCGAGCTTCAGCCTGGTGATTACCGCGGACAAATCCGGAAAAGCATAGAAGGTACCGTCTGCCGGCAACACCTGCACACCGGGCATGGCGTGCAGTTTCCCGTAAACGAAGGCATGGCGTTCCTCATAGGCGCGGCACATGCGCGCGACGCAGGACTGATCTCCGGTCAGCGCGGCTTCCGCCGCCGCCTGCGATATGGACGCCGGATTCGAGGTGCTTTGGGACTGCACGTCGGTCATGGCGCTGATAAGCCACGCGGGGCCACCGGCGTAGCCGATGCGCCAGCCAGTCATGGCATAAGCTTTGGATACACCGTTCAGCACCAGCGTGCGTGCATGGAGATCGGGGCAGGCCATGACAATGTTGCTGAATGGCCCGCCACGCCATTGGCAGTGCTCGTACATGTCATCGGTGGCAATGAACACCTGCGGATGGCGGCGCAGCACCTCGCCGAAAGCTGCGAGTTCCGCGTGGTTGTAAGCCATGCCCGTGGGATTTGACGGGCTGTTGATCACCAGGAGCCGCGTGCGTTTCGTGATTGCGCGTTCCAGCTGTTCCGGCCCCAGTTTGTAGTGCTGCTCCGGACCCGCGTAGGGCATGATCGGGATGGCGCCGGCAAGCGCCACCATTTCCGGGTAGCTGACCCAGTAGGGCGCCGGGATCACCGCTTCAGCGCCGGGATTGAGCAGTGCCTGGCAAAGATTGAAGAAGCTCTGCTTGCCGCCACAGGAAACCAGTATCTGATTCGGCTTATAGTGGAGATGGTTCTCGCGGCGAAACTTTTCGATGACCGCGCGTTTCAGAGCGGGCGTGCCGCCGACCGCCGTGTATTTGGTCTGGCCCTCACGGATGGCACGGATCGCGGCTTCCTTTATATGCTCGGGCGTATCGAAATCCGGTTCGCCCGCGCCCAGACCGATGATGTCGCGGCCCTGAGCCTTGAGTTCGGCGGCGCGCGCGGTTACGGCAAGCGTAGGCGAGGGCTGCAGGCGCTGCACACGCTCCGCAAGCAAGGCAATAGACACGGGGATCTCCATGGAATCCGGCACGGCGCTATCATCTTAAATAAGCATCGGGGAAATTGCCAATGCACGACGATCCGAAGTTCCAGCTCGTGGCCGCGTATTCGCCGGCCGGCGACCAAGGCGAGGCCATCGCCAGTTTGACGGCCGGGTTGCACGCCGGCCTGGCACGCCAGACCCTGCTCGGTGTGACGGGTTCAGGCAAGACCTTTTCGGTCGCCAGCGTGATTCAGAACACGCAGCGGCCGACCCTGGTGCTGGCACCCAACAAGACGCTGGCGGCCCAGCTCTACGGCGAGTTCAAGTCGTTCTTTCCGCACAACGCGGTGGAGTACTTCGTTTCCTACTACGATTATTACCAGCCCGAGGCCTACGTGCCGTCCAGCGACACTTATATAGAGAAAGATGCCTCCATCAACGAGCACATCGAGCAGATGCGCCTGTCGGCTACCAAGGCCCTGTTGGAGCGGCACGATACGGTGATCGTGGCTACGGTGTCCGCGATTTACGGCCTGGGTGATCCGGAATCCTATCTCAGCATGGTGCTGCACCTGTCGCGCGGCGATCGCATTGAACAGCGCCAGATGCTGCGCCGCCTGGCTGAAATGCAGTACACGCGCAACGAGCTGGAGCTGAATCCCGGAACCTACCGGGTGCGGGGTGAAGTCATTGACATCTTCCCGGCGGAATCCGAGCGTGAGGCGCTGCGGGTCGAGTTGCTGGACGACGAGGTCGAATCACTGCGGATGTTCGACCCGCTGACCGGAGCCCTGAGCCGCAGCCTGTCTCGCTACACGGTCTATCCCTCGAGCCACTATGTCACGCCGCGCGGCAAGGTGCTGGACGCAGTGGAGAACATCAAGAAGGAATTATCAATACGGCTGGCCGAACTGCGGCAGCTGAACAAGCTGGTCGAGGCCCAGCGGCTGGAACAGCGCACGCGCTTCGATCTGGAGATGATGGCCGAGGTGGGTTATTGCAGCGGCATCGAAAACTATTCGCGGCATCTCTCGGGCCGGCAGCCCGGCGCACCGCCACCCACGCTGTTCGATTACCTGCCGCCCGACGCGCTGCTGGTGGTGGACGAGAGCCATGTGACCATCCCGCAGCTGGGCGGCATGTATCGCGGCGACCGCTCGCGCAAGGAAACGCTGGTGGAATACGGTTTCCGCCTGCCCTCGGCGCTGGACAACCGGCCACTGCGCTTCGAGGAATGGGAAGTGCGCGCGCCGCAGATCATTTTCGTTTCCGCCACGCCCGGTCCCTACGAAAAGCAGCATTCCGATCAGACGGTGGAGCAGGTGGTGCGTCCCACGGGACTGGTGGATCCGGAAGTGGAAGTGCGGCCCGCGCGCACCCAGGTGGATGACCTGCTCTCTGAAGTGCGTATGCGCGCCGCGCAGAACGAACGCGTGCTCGTGACTACGCTCACCAAACGCATGGCGGAGGATTTGACCGAGTACTTAGCCGAGCACACGGTACGCGTGCGCTATCTGCATTCGGACATCGAGACCGTGGAGCGCACCGAAATCATCCGCGACTTGAGGCTCGGCGTGTTCGACGTGCTCGTGGGCATCAACCTGCTGCGCGAAGGCCTGGACCTCCCGGAAGTGTCGCTGGTGGCGATCCTGGATGCGGACAAGGAAGGCTTCCTGCGTTCCGAAGGCTCGCTCATCCAGACCATCGGACGCGCGGCGCGCAACGTGCATGGCAAGGCGATCCTGTACGCCGATCAGATCACCGGCTCCATGCGGCGCGCCATGGACGAAACCAGCCGGCGTCGCGACAAGCAGATGGCCTACAACCAGCAGCATGGCATCACGCCGCAAGGCATCCGCAAGGCCGTGACGGACGTCATGGAAGGTGCGCGCAGTACTGCGCCGGGCGCCACCAAGGTGACCTATCTCAAGGTCGCCGAAGAGCGCGCCAGGTATGCAGTCATGGCGCCGGACAAACGCCTGAAACTCATCAAGCAGTTGGAACAGCAGATGCACAAGCATGCGCGCGAACTGGAGTTTGAGGAAGCGGCGCGCCTGCGCGATGAAATCCGCCGCATCCAGGAAATCGACATGGGCCTGCCGGAGGTCAAAACCGGCTGACTCCCGGCGTGACCGTGTCAACCTTTATATGTATTCCGGCTGTTTGCGATTGCTGCTTATCCGGCGTCTGATACACATGGCAACAAAGATACCGTTCAGAGACCTGGCATGCGCATAGCAGCGAATGTGCTCGAAGCCATAGGCAACACGCCGCTCGTCCAGATGCACCGCATCGTGCCACCCGGATGCGCGCGCGTTCTGGTCAAACTGGAAGGCGCGAACTCCATGGGTAACATGAAGGACCGAATGGCCAGGGCCGCAATCGAAGCGGCTGAAGCCAGCGGGCGGCTGCAGCCCGGCGACACCATCGTCGAATACACGGGCGGCTCGACCGGGGCGTCGCTGGCATTGGTATGCGCGGCCAAAGGCTACCGGCTGCATATCGTCACTTCGGACGCCTTCAGCGAGGAAAAGATCGGCACCATGCGCGCCTTTGGCGCCCGGATAACCTGTATCCGCAGCAATAACAGGCAGATTACCGGACGGTGGTCACATTGATTATTGATTCCGGTCTGAAATATCTGAGTACGGATGTCTATCGGAATAAATCAACAGACGAATGATGCGGCACGCCTGCTCGTTTTAATTCGCCGTATTTATGCGACCGCCCTGGGTCTTTGAATACGCATCCGGCTGAAATCTTGCCGCTATGGCGTCATTCCGGTATCGTTTGCACCCAGGAGGCGCGTAGCTCAGCTGGTTAGAGCACCACCTTGACATGGTGGGGGTCGTTGGTTCGAGTCCAATCGCGCCTACCAGATACCAGACCACAAGCTCAGGCAACCCGAAACACGCGGCCTTTGGTATGGGCCGCCACTGTAAGGAAGACGACCATGCCGGTTATCACTCTGCCAGACGGCTCCCACAAAAAGTTCGATCATCCAGTAACCATAGCCGAAGTGGCCGCGAGCATCGGTCCCGGCCTTGCCAAGGCGGCGCTCGCCGGCAAAGTCGATGGCAGGCTGGTGGATACCTCGTTCCTCATCAACCGTGACGCCAAGCTCAACATTGTGACCGACCGCGACCCGGAAGGACTCGAAGTCATCCGCCACTCCACGGCGCACCTTTTGGCCCAGGCAGTGAAGCAGCTTTTTCCGCAAGCCCAGGTCACCATCGGCCCGGTGATCGAGGATGGCTTCTATTACGACTTTGCCTTCCAGCGGCCGTTTACCGAAGAGGATCTCGCGGCCATCGAGAAACGCATGCTGGAACTCGCAGCCCAGGATCAAGCGGTGAGCCGCAGCACCATGCCGCGCGACGCAGCGGTCAAGTTCTTCCGCGACATGGGAGAAAGATACAAGGCGGAGATTATCGCGGGCATCCCGCTCAACGAGGAAATCTCGCTTTATCAGCAGGGTGATTTCATTGATCTGTGTCGCGGTCCGCACGTGCCGTCCACCGGACGGCTGAAGGCGTTTCATCTGACTAAACTCGCGGGCGCGTATTGGCGCGGCGATTCTAGGAACGAGATGCTGCAACGCATCTACGGCACGGCCTGGTCGGACAAGAAAGCACTCAATGAATACCTGACGCGGCTGGAAGAAGCTGAAAAGCGTGACCATCGGCGTCTCGGCCGGGAACTCGATCTGTTCCATACGCAGGAAGAAGCGCCCGGCATGGTGTTCTGGCATGCCAAGGGTTGGGCGATATGGCAGGCGGTGGAACAGTATCTGCGCGCGGTGTACCGCGACAGCGGTTATCAGGAAATCCGCTGTCCGCAGATTCTCGATAAGAGTCTGTGGGAAAAGACCGGACACTGGCAGAACTATCGTGCCAACATGTTTACCACCGCATCGGAAAGTCGTGACTACGCGCTCAAGCCCATGAATTGTCCGGGCCACGTGCTGGTGTACAAACACGGGCTGCACAGCTACCGCGAACTGCCGATCCGCTATGGCGAGTTCGGCTCCTGCATCCGCAATGAGCCTTCCGGTGCGCTGCATGGCTTGATGCGGGTGCGCGGCTTCGTGCAGGACGATGGCCATATATTCTGTACCGAGGGCCAGGTCGAGAGCGAAGTGGTGGCGTTTCATCGCCAGGCGATGCGGGTGTACGACGACTTCGGTTTCCCGGCCATCGGCGTGAAACTTGCCCTGCGCCCGAGTGCCAACCAGCGTATCGGCTCCGATGAGGTCTGGGACAAGGCTGAAGCTGCGCTGCGCCGGGCGCTACGCGCCTGCGGAGTGGAGTGGCAGGAACTGCCGGGCGAAGGGGCCTTTTACGGACCGAAAATCGAGTACCACATGAAGGATTCCATCGGCCGCTCCTGGCAGGTGGGCACCATGCAGGTGGACTTCTCCATGCCGGGCCGTTTGGGTGCCGAATATGTAGGTGAAGACGGTGCCCGGCATGTGCCGGTGATGTTGCACCGTGCCATTGTGGGCTCCATGGAACGTTTCCTCGGCATTCTCATGGAACATCATGCCGGCCGTTTCCCGGCCTGGCTGGCCCCCGTGCAGGCGGTCGTCCTGACCATTACCAGCCGGCAGGACGACTATGCAGGCCGAGTTACCGAAATCCTGAAAAATCAGGGGCTTCGGGTGCAAGCCGACTTGAGAAACGAGAAGATCGGCCTTAAAATCCGCGAACACACGCTCCAGCGCGTCCCCTACCTTCTGGTGGCGGGCGACCGGGAGCAGGAAACAGGTTCCGTGGCGGTGCGTACCCGCGCCGGCAACGACTTGGGCAGCCTCAAAATCGAGGAATTTGCCCAGCGGCTTGCCAGCGAGGTCACAAGTCGCGGAGAGTCGGCCTGAACGCCGCCCCAGGGACAACATGAGGCGGGTTCAGGTTTATTTTTGGAGGATCAGCTAATCAGTGCGGAAAAACGCGCCCGGCGCAACGGGGAGATCACGGCACCCAAGGTCCGGGTCATCGGCCCGGATAACCAGCAGATCGGCATCATGTTCACTCGCGAGGCCGTGCAATATGCGGAACAGGCCGGACTGGATCTCGTGGAGGTGTCGCCCGCGGTTGAACCCCCGGTATGCCGGGTAATGGACTTTGGCAAGTACCTCTTCGAGCTGAACAAGAAACAGCAAAGCGCGCGCAAGAAGCAAAAGCAGATCCAGGTCAAGGAAGTGAAGTTCCGGCCCACCACGGACGAGGGTGACTACCGGATCAAGTTGCGCAATCTGACGCGCTTCCTGGCGGAAGGCGACAAGGCCAAGGTCACGATCCGGTTCCGCGGGCGCGAGATGCTCCACCAGGAACTGGGCACCGGACTGATTGAGCGCATCCGCGGCGATCTCACCGAAGCCGCACAGGTGGAGCAACATCCAAGACTTGAGGGCCGGCAGCTGGTCATGGTGCTGTCGCCCAAAAAGAAATAAGTCTCGTCGGAGACTGACGCAAAAGCGGGACCGTGATTGTCCCGCCGTCTGGCAGTCGAAACGCTGCGCAAGCGGGGCCAGACTTTATAAAGTGAAACTCAGGAGTTCAAGCAATGCCAAAATTGAAGACCAAACGTGCCGCGGCCAAGCGCTTCCGCGCCAACGCCAGCGGCGAATACAAGCGCGGACACTCGCACAAGCGGCACATCCTCACCAAGAAGAGCCCGAAGCGCAAGCGCCAGTTGCGCGGCGGCACCGCAGTGGTGGCACAGGACCACGGGCGCGTGCGCCAGATGCTGCCCTGGTCATAACGGAGGAATATCACCATGGCTCGAGTAAAACGTTCGGTAACCAGCCGCGCCAAACACAAGAAAACCCTGGGTCGCGCCAAGGGCTATTACAACGCCCGGCGCAAGACGGTCAGGGCCGCCAAACAAGCGGTCATGAAGGCGGGTCAATACGCCTTCCGTGACCGTCGCGTGCGCAAGCGGGAATTTCGTGCCTTATGGGTGGCGCGCATCAATGCCGCCGCACGGCTCCACGGCCTGTCCTACAGCCGCTTCATGCATGGACTGAAGCGCGCGCAGGTCAGCCTCGACCGCAAATTGCTCGCAGACATTGCCGTCAGCGATCAGGCGGCCTTCGCGACGCTCGTGGAAAAGGCCAAGACAAGTCTGGCCTGACTTGTGCGCCGCCTGCAGCGGCCGCCGGTGTACCAGCGAGGGGAAAGGCCGCGAGGTTTTTCCCCTCTGTTGTTTGCGAACCAGGGAACCGAGAACCGTGCTTGAACTCGACCAGCTGATCCAGGAAGCACACGCGCGCGCCGCCGCCAGCGAGTCACTCCCGGCACTGGACGAGGTGCGCGTGCACTACCTCGGCAAGAAGGGTGTACTCACCGAGCAACTGAAAGCACTGGGCAGCCTGCCGGCGGTGGAACGCCCTGCGGCCGGTCAGCATGTCAATCGGGCCAAGCAGGCGATTACCGAGCTGCTGGACGCGCGCCGCCAGGAGCTGGAGGAGCGCGACCTGGCGGAGCAACTGGCTGCCGATGCAGTGGATGTGACCCTGCCCGGACGCGGTCAGGAACCCGGCGGTCCGCATCCCGTGACCCGCCTCCTGGAGCGCGTCCAAGCGCTGTTCACCAGCCTCGGCTTCCGCATCGAAGAAGGGCCGGAAATCGAGGATGAATTCCACAACTTCGACGCTCTGAATTTCAAGCCGGCACACCCGGCGCGTGCCGAGATGGACACCTTCTATTTGAAGGACCGGCCTTTGCTGCTGCGCACGCACACCTCACCCGTACAGATCCGCGCGCTGCTCAAATACGGCGCGCCGCTCAGGGTGATCGCTCCGGGACGGACCTTCCGCCGTGACTACGACGTGACACATACACCCATGTTTCACCAGGTGGAGGGTCTGCTCGTCGACGAGGGGGTAAGCATGGCGCACCTGCGCGGCACGCTCACCGATTTCCTGCAGAGGTTCTTTGAAAAGGATGATCTCAAGCTGCGGTTCCGCCCCTCGTATTTCCCATTCGTGGAGCCGGGAGCCGAGGTCGACATCAGCTGCGTTTTCTGCGACGGCGCCGGCTGCCGCGTCTGCAAGCAAACTGGCTGGCTGGAGGTGCTGGGCTGCGGCCTGGTGCATCCCAACGTGCTGGAGACCTGTCGTGTGGACACCGAGCGTTACAGCGGCTGGGCCTTCGGTGTCGGCATTGAACGGCTGGGCATGCTGCGCTACGGCATCAACGATATTCGCATGAACTATGAAAACGATCTGCGCTTCCTGCGTCAGTTCCGCTGAGCAGCGGCTATGAGAATCAGCGAACAGTGGCTGCGTGAATTCGTGAGCCCACGGGCCACGGCAGAAGAGCTTGCCGAGCGGCTGACTTTGGCCGGGATTGAGGTTTCGTCCGTCACCGATGCGCTGCCGCCAATTGACCAGGTAGTGGTCGGTGAGGTGCTGAAGGTCGCTCATCATCCGCAGGCGGACAAACTCAGCATTTGCAGTGTCCGTGTCAGCGCCGGCAAACAACTGCAGATCGTATGCGGTGCACCCAATGTCAGAACGGGCATGAAGGTGGCCGTCGTTCTGCCCGGTGGCCGTTTGCCGGATGGCACCGCGATTCACGTGAGCCGGCTGAGGGGAGTGGAATCCCAGGGCATGCTGTGTTCCGCGCGCGAGTTGGGCATTGCGGATGATCATGCGGGCCTTCTCGAGTTACCCGTGGATTCCGCCGTCGGGACGTCATTGGTCCAGGTGTTGGGCGGTGCCGATAAAGTTCTGGAAGTGGAAATCACGCCGAATCGCGGCGACTGCCTGAGCGTGCTCGGCATCGCGCGCGAGCTGGGCGCGCTTTTCGATCTGGACTTGAATCTGCCGCAGTGTGCGCCGGTCAAGCCAGCCATCAAGGACACGTTGGCGGTGAAGCTCGCGGCACCGGAAGTTTGTCCGGTGTTTGCCGGGCGGATCATTCATGGTTTGCATACCGATGCCGTGACCCCGTTGTGGATGCGCGAGCGACTGCGCCGCGCCGGATTACGCTGCGTGCACCCCGTGGTGGACGTCGCCCAGTACGTCATGCTGGAACTGGGTCAACCCATGCATGCCTACGATTTGAAACAGCTGTCGGGAGGCATTGTGGTGCGCATGGCCAGGGCGGGCGAGTCGCTGCAGCTTCTGGATGGGAACACTCACACTCTGGATCCGGACATGCTGGTCATCGCCGACAGCAAGCGCTCATTGGGCGTGGGCGGCATCATGGGCGGCACGGCGACGAGCGTACAGGCGGATACGAGAGATATCTATCTGGAAGCCGCTTTTTTCTCGCCCGAGGCTGTCAGCGGTCGTGAGCGCAAATTGGGTGTGCAAACGGATGCGGCCTACCGCTTCGCGCGCGGCGTGGACCCGACGGGCCAGACGCGTGCGCTGGAGCGTGCGACGCGACTGCTTTTAAGCTTTGCGAGCGGAGAGCCGGGCCCAGTGAACAGGGTTGCGGCGAAGAAGAGTGCCACAGCCAAACTGTCTCTGCGGCGGCTGAAATTGAGGCAGTTGTTGGGTATCAAGGTTCCCGAACGCGAAGTAAACCGCATTCTGAGCCGCCTGGGATTCCGGACACGCAAGCGCGCGCGCACTTGGGAGGTGCAGGCGCCCAGTCACCGCTTCGACATCGAAAGGGAAGAAGATCTCGTGGAAGAGGTGGGGCGGGTGTTCGGATATGACCGCATACCTGCCGCTGCCTATCCTTCCAGCCAGCGCATGCTGCCATTGCCGGAGGAACAACTGCCGTTGGCCCGGCTGCGGGACACACTGATCGCACGCGGGTACCACGAGGTCATCACCTACAGCTTCGTGGATGGGACGCTGCAGCAACGGCTTTCCGGCGGGCCGGGCATTGCACTGGCTAACCCGATCACCGCCGACATGACTGAAATGCGGTGCAGCCTGTGGCCGGGTCTAGTTCAGACGCTGCGTTACAACCTGAATCGGCAACAAAAGCGCGTGCGTATTTTCGAGTGTGGGATGAGATTCAGTACACAACGCAATGAAATAACACAAGAAAATGTTTTGTCCGGACTGATAACCGGACCTCAATATCCAGTGCAATGGGGACTGCCACAGCGCACGGCCGACCTTGCCGATCTTCGGGGCGATGTGGAAGCTCTGATCGTAGCGAGCGGTGCCGTGGAGCGCCTGGAGGCCAGCCCGGCACCGTATTCTGCGTTGCACCCCGGCCAGTCCGCAAAACTTCACCTGAATGGCGTTGATTTGGGCTGGATGGGAGCATTACATCCAAGCTTGCACCGCGAACTGACGCTGGATCAGCCAGTATTCCTATTTGAGCTGCGTCTGGAGCCATTGTTGCGTGGCCGTCTACCCAAGCTTGTTCAAATATCCCCATTTCCTTCATTATCGCGGGACTTGGCGGTGGTGGTGGATGAAGGAGTAACCGCTGCCACGATCCTGGGGCTGGTGCGGGAGGCCGCCGGGCCGCAGGCTATTGAAGTTCGTATATTTGACATATATTATGGGCCAGGCATAGATTCTGGACGAAAAAGTGTGGCTTTGAGCTTGATTTTACAAGACTCTTCGCGCACTCTAACGGACAAAGCTGCGGATGCGACAGTCAGGCAAGTGGTACAGCAGCTGCAGGATAAACTGGGCGCAACAATAAGAGACTGAGCATGGCGCTGACCAAGGCGGAGATGGCCGAGGCCTTGTTTGAAGAGCTGGGGCTCAACAAGCGTGAGGCAAAGGAGCTGGTGGACCTGTTTTTCGAGGAAGTCCGCCAGGCCTTGGCACGGGGGCGTCAGGTGAAGCTGTCGGGCTTCGGCAATTTCGACCTACGCAGCAAAAACCAGCGCCCAGGCCGGAACCCCAAGACAGGTGAGGAGATCCCCATCAGTGCACGCCGCGTGGTGACCTTCAGGCCTGGGCAAAAACTCAAGGCGCGAGTCGAAACCTATGCTGGAAGCCGGGAACAATAACGAACTGCCGGCCATCCCCGGCAAGCGCTACTTCACCATCGGTGAAGTCAGCGATCTTTGCGGCGTAAAGCCGCACGTCTTGCGCTATTGGGAACAGGAATTCCCCCAGCTCAAGCCGGTCAAGCGCCGCGGTAACCGGCGTTACTACCAGCGCCACGATGTGCTGGTCATTCGCCAGATACGCAGCCTGCTTTATGAGCAGGGTTTTACCATCGGTGGGGCGCGCCAACAGCTGTCCAGCGACACGGCACGTCAAGACGTCTCGCAAAGCCAGCAGATTGTCCATCAGCTGCGCACCGAGCTCGAAGATCTGCTGCAGCTGCTCAAACGCTAAATCGTCAAAACATTTCCCAAGCACCGGGTGCGTGTATCGGTTATCATGGCACCGTCGCGTGCATTCACCTGTAGCTCAAACGAGCGGGGCGTAGCGCAGCCTGGTAGCGCACTTGCATGGGGTGCAAGTGGTCGGAGGTTCAAATCCTCTCGCCCCGACCAAATCCTGGAACATGCCCTTCGCGATGCTGTCGTGCAGCCGGGTCCAACCACCATCGCTAGTCCGCCGAAAACGCAGGGCTTGCACGCATTCACGACCAAAATCATGAATGCCTGCAGCATGCACTCCACATCCTGGCACCGGACCCACCTGTCTTCTGCGTACCGTGAGCCCTGATCCCGGCCAAAAGGCACGCATCAGTTCCCTGCGTTTGACGCAGCTAATCTTTGTGCTCGCCGTCGTGATAGTAATCGCGCTGGTCGCAATGGGCGTTGCAGGAATTCATTGGCCCAAATGGCTGCTGGCCATCGCCGCTGTTTTATAGAAATCACCAATAACGCAAACATTGTTGCATCCGACCGATGCACAGCCCGGTCCCTAAGCAGAGATGTCGCCCGTTCAGGCGTTGAGCGGTTTCAATGCGGCCAGGTAGCGATCCACTTCGTTGACAGCAAGTGGCTTGGAAAAATAATAGCCCTGGCCACGCCGGCAACCGAGCGCGCGCAGGAGTTCAAGTTGTCTGGCGGTTTCGATGCCTTCGGCAACCACATCCATCCCCAAGTCCGCCGCCAGCACGGTGATGGTTCGCACGATCGCGCGGTCACTGCGATTCTTTTCTATGCCGGCGATGAATGAGCGGTCAATCTTGAGTGTATCCAGCTTGAAGGTACGCAAGGCGCTGAGAGATGAATAACCGGTGCCGAAATCGTCCATCTGCAAATTAACCCCGATGGCGCGCAGACGACTGATGGTTTCAGCAGCTAACTCCGGATTGTCCATGAACACCGTCTCGGTGATTTCCAGGCACAAGCTGTTGGCGGGGATGCCGGTCATATCCAATACGCGGGCTACGCGTTGCGGCAACAGCCAATGGGCAAACTGGCGATTCGCAATGTTCACGCTCACCGTGAATTTATCACCCAGATGCTTGTGGCGCTTGCGCCACTGCGACAAGTGTGCACATGCAGTTTCAATTACCCACCAGCCGAGCGGAATAATCAGCCCGGTTTCTTCGGCAACCGCCAGGAACTGATCGGGCGTCACCAGGCCGCGCTCGGGGTGCGCCCAGCGCACCAAGGCTTCGAAACCGGTGAGCCGTCCACTGGCAAGATCGAGGATCGGCTGAAAATACACGCGAAACTCATTGCGCTGCAACGCGTGGCGCAGTTCGGTTTCGAGCTTGAGATTGGCCTTGACGTGCTGGTGCATGGCTTCATCGAAAACCACGTAGCCCGCCTTGCCGGCGGCTTTGGCGCGGTACATGGCGGTGTCCGCGTCGCGCAGCAATTCATCCGGATGCCGATAATGGGGAGCGCTGGTGACGATACCGATGCTGGCGGTGGTAAATACGTCGCGGCCGCCGACATCGAACGCCCGCGCCAGCTCCTCATGAATGCGTTCCGCCACCGCCGTGGCTTCATCCAGGGCCTGGATATGCTCCAGCAGGATCGTGAATTCGTCACCTCCATACCGGGCCATGAGATCAGCGGGTCGCAGACAAGTACGCAGGCGCTTGGTGATGGCCGTGAGCAGACGGTCCCCAAAGCTGTGGCCCAAGCTGTCGTTTATCAGTTTGAAGCGGTCAAGATCGAGAAATAACAGCGCGAATCGGGCGGACCCGGCGGAATTATTCGAGGCCACAGCCTGGCGCAGGCGATCCATGAAAAAGCTGCGGTTTGGCAACCCCGTGAGCGCATCGTGGTAGGCACTGTGCACCAGATCCTGCTCGGCTTTCTTGCGTTCAGTGACGTCGCGCGCTGTGCCCATGACCGCAGGACGACCACGCCAGGAAATCCGGCTTACGGCAACCGACGCGGTGATGCGCGGCATGCCGGGCTTGCCGCGCAAGTGCATTTCGTGGGGGTCAAGATAATGCTCATCGACCGAATCCGCGGCAATTTTTTCGGCCAAGCCGTCGCTCGCCGAGTCGATCACCTCGCTGAGCGGCATGCCGTGCATGTCTTGGGAGCGATGCCCAAGCATCTGCGCAAACGCTCGATTCACGTACACCAGTTTGCCGGCCTGACTGAGAAATACGCCATCCTGGCTCATGTCCACCAGCAAGCGGTACTTTTCTTCTGAACGCAGCAGAGCCTCCTCGGCGTGCTTGCGGCCAGTGATATTCTGCAGGGTACCCTCGAAATACAGGGTGCGCCCGCGTGCATCCTTGACTGCGCGTGAGTTGTCACACACCCAGATCGTTGTGCCATCCTTCCGGAATATCTGGAATTCCTGCGCAGAATATTGCCCGTGCTCCTCGATGCGCCGTATAAGTTCCGCGCGCTGCTCAGTGTGCGCATAAATCCGCGCGGCAATGTTCAGCTTGTCCGCAACTAATTCCTGCGGATTGTCGTAGCCGAGAATGCGCGCCAGTGCGGGATTGGCGCTGATAACCAAGCCCTCGGGGGTGGATCGGTAAATACCGTCACTGGCGTTGTCAAAAAAGTCCTGATATTTATGTTCGAGTTCCCGCTGTATACCAGGGGAGTCGGCATTTGGCATTCGGTGCTGACACCGCAGCAGCAGCAGCGCGTGTTCATTGCCTTCACCAAACAATCGGGCGTGCACTTCGCAGGGAAGCGCATTTCCAGCCTTGCTGCGGAAATGCATCGGCTCGGATTTGGACCGCTGGCGCTGCGCTCCGGCTTGGAGCTTGTTGAGGTCACTGGCATCCAGAATCCTGGCGCAGGTTGATTGCAGCAGTTCGCTGCGGGTGTAACCCAGCCACTCGCAGGCTATATCGTTGACCTGCACAAATTTGCACTCTACGGGATTTACCAGCGAATAGGTGCAGATAAAAATCGCATCCTGTGCAGTGCTGAACAGCGCATCGACTGTGGCATTGAGGTTTTGAACGTGGCCCAGAGCCGCCTGCGAATTGGTTACGTCCACAAGGCTGAACAGGATGTGGCGCGTTCCGCCGAATTCACCGACTTCAGCCGATAACCTGGCATGCCGCACCGAACCGTTGCTCGCATGCAGGGCGACTTTGCGGTTCACAATGTGGCCACCGGCCTTCAGCTCCTGAAAAAATGCGCTGCCTAGCTGTGAATTTTCGAATAACTCCGTGTGCAACAGGCTTTGACCTATCAACGCAGCCGGACTGTGGCCGAGCACGTGCTCCACGGAGGGGCTGATGTCGGTAATTTGGAAATCCTGCAGCTCTGCCGCACCGATGATGTCCGACGTCATGCGGAAAAGGCTGCCCAGCTTTGCCGCGGTCCGGCGCTGGATTTCCTCCAGGCGCTGCCGGCGTAATTCCGCCGCAGCGCGCATCGCCAAAGCGCGCAGAACGGAGATCAGCTCGGCGTCCGCCTGCAGCGGCTGGCGCGACATGACGCCCAGGTGCCCGATTGCGTGACCGTCTACATCACGAATGGCCACGGCACAGTAAGCGCGCACGCCGTGTTTGCGCAGCCACCGGTCTTTGGGGTAGAGGCTGGCAACCTCGTCTTCGTGCCACAGCTCGGATTCAGCCAGCGTGCGCGCCGCCGGCGTCCCCTCCATGTCGAACTCGCTGCCTGACTCCGCGCGATTGACATGCCAAGCGGAGGCGATGCGCAATCTGGGATTGTCAGGCGGCTGGCGCACACTCACAAAGGCGTATTCGACGTCCAGTGAAAATGCCAAACGTCGCACCACCTCCCGGATGAAATCCTCGCCGGTGACGCTGGCCAACTGCTCGGTCAGCACGTGAAACGCGCCGGCAGGGGACAAGTGCATGACATTTTCGGGTTGCATGGATGGGGCGCTCCCAACGCCAAACGGACCAGACCGTTCAGCGACTCCACCTCTGGTGAACAGATAATATCAGCTTTTATCTCATATATCTCCATAAGCCACTGATATTCATACTAATTGGCTAGCCATTATTACCATTTGCCATTGATATTGAAGGTATGCTTTCCGCCCGGGTTGCTGGGAAGGTACTGCAGCAAATTGTTTAACACAGTATTGGCTGGATCACGCGATGCCACGACACCGGTCACGTCGTAGCCGCCATCCGGCGTGACACGCAGGCTACCCTGTACCATCAAGGGCCCGGAGGTATCCAGCAGGCTCCCGTGGATGCCGTCATCTTGAGTTTGCAGCTTCAACTCGTAGTCTCCCAAGGCTACTGGCTGTGGCCAGCTCAAACTCAGGCTGGTCAGCTTGATTATGCCGTCCGCTGCACTGGGGCGAGCGTTTATCAGAACCGTTCGCTGCATACTTATATTAATCTGGCCCGCCACACTTCCGGGCGGCAGCGGCAACCAATGCGCCACCCGGTTGACGGGGAAGTGACCGGCCACATCCTCGAACAGCAATTTGCTGCTGTTGCCCGCAACCCGAGCCTGAAGTGCCAGATCGGGGGCGTTAAGAAAGAGTAAAAAGCCCGCATGACCGGCAAACAATGCCGCCCAGTCAAAACGCCAGCGCAGCAGGCCCCAGGATTGACCTTGCCACGCGATGTCCTGAGCAGATCCCGCCCACACGCTGCCGTGCACTCCCGCGAGTTGCAGTTCCGGCACACGTTTGTGCAACCACCCAACGACATAGCCGGCCGGCAACGTGGCCAGCAGCAATACAAGATACGCAACGATGCCGGCCAGCCACCAGCGAACGAAGCGCCAGCTCACGAAGTGGAGTCCTCAAGCCTGATGCTGACGTCCACCTGGCCCGGTCCGGATGCACGTGTCACGGTGACATCGCTGGCAACCACGCCGTAGGTGCGCTGTAATCCCGCCAGCCAGTTCACCAGACTGTCAAAATCCACGCTCTTGAACTGCGCCCTCACCGTGCCATCGTCGGACTGCTGAGCCTGCTGCAGGGCTCCTGCCAAGCCGGCATTAGCGATGCTTGCATTGACCGCGCCGAGCAAGGATCCCCCAGGAAGCGCTGCCGGCTGCCGGCCCTGCGAGGCTTCAATACGACCGGCCACCGGGCGCATCCAGGCAAGCAACGCACTCTGGGACTGTACTTCCGCGGTCAATGCATGCCGGTGGCTGATATAGGGGGAAACCAGTGCCATGTAAAGAATAAACACCACCAGAATTACCGCGCCGCTTCCCAGTACCAGGCGTTCGCGCTTTTCCAGCGACATGAACCATTGGCGCAGCTGCTGCAGGGCAGTCATGGATTGCGCCCGCGCAGCGTCAAACGACCCGTGGTCTGGCCGGCCGCACTGCTGACCGAATCCAGTTGCACCTCGAGTGTGGCGTTGTTTGCCAATGCCGAATGCAGGCTGTGCAGCGCGTCCATGCTGGCGGCCTGAACCTGCAATTGCAACACGTCTCCATGATAGCTGAACCCCTGCAATTGCAGGCCGGATTGCGCTTGCAGTACCGCGCCGACCTGCGCCAGCATCGACAGCAGGCCGGTCGCGGAGCCATTGCCTCCGGTAAGCTGACTGAGGCGTCGCTCCATTTGCACGCGCGGCTCCACCATGCGCGTGACATCGGGAAGTGCACGATGAAAGAGTGCCGTGATTTGCTCCTGCTGCGCCGCGGACTGGCGTCGCAATCCGAACTCAGTCACACCCTGCTGTACAATCAGGATCGCGACCAGCGCCGCCAACAATACTGCCGCGACGCGCCAGCGTGGCCAATATCCCGCCGCGCCGTCGCGACGCGCAAACGTTCCCTGCAACAAATTGATGGCCTGCGGCACACGTGAACCTCCGCCCATCAGGCCAATCGCGCCGGAACCCAGATGGCTGTAGGCAATCTCGAGATCAAAACCGGCGAGTAAAGCTGCGGTTTCCTGTTGCGCGGGCTCATCGGCGGCATACACCAGGGCATGCGTGCAGTGCTGTGATTCAGGCAGCTTGGCAAGTTGCCGCTGAATCAACAGCGAGGCGAGAGTCCGGTCCGCCACGATGCCGCTGCCGTCCGGGAAACGCACCAGCACTTGTTCACCATCAATCACCGCAACCAGGCTGCGCTCGCGCACCGGCAAGGCGAGCACATCCACAACCAATTCGGCTGGTGTCAGGCCGGCTGCCGTGAGTTCGTCGAGCCATGCTTGCATGTGCGCCCGGGTGACCACGACGGTCGGGTAGCCGCGCGCATCGCGCGCGCCTACGGCGAAGTGCAGGTTCTCAATGTCCTCGGCGAGCCGGTCTTCCAGCGCAAAGGGCAGGCCTTGCTGGATTTTGTGGCTGTTACGCGTGGGCAAGTCGGCATGCAGGAACAGCGTCTGTGCGCCGGGTACACACGCGCGCAGTCGCCTGCCGTCGGCATTCACCGCGGCCTCCGCCAGGGTGCCGCTGCCCGGCTGCCCCATGCGGTTGCCAAACGCATCCATTACCAGCCAGGTGGCAGGGCGTCCGGCTTCCGGCATCCGCAATACCAGGGTTTCGCTCATAGGGTTCCGAAGCTGCGCCGCACGGCAATGGTCGCGCCGGTTCCGGTGCGGTACAGCAAACTGTACATGGTCAACTGTGCACTGCCAATGGTCACTTGCGTGGATAGCCGGAACCAGTTGCTGAATGTCTGGGGCGCGGGTACACCCGCCGGTATCGCAATGTTCCCCAGCAGTTGAGTGAGTTGCGCCGCATTCTGGAACGGCTGCTGGGCGCGTGCCTGCACTGCACCGGCTGCGAGATCGCTGCTGATGCCAATGGTCAATGTCATGAGCACCGGTGCAGGCGCGGTATTGACGTTGATAGCTACCGGCGTCAGCTGCATTCCCGACAGGGTACCCGGAGGGTGCAGGGGCAGGGCACACACATAGGGCAGCAATGCCGCGTATACCTGCGGCGTGACACCTTTGACCAGCAGCAATTCGCTGATGCTGGTCATGGGTTGCTCCGCGGTCAGATAGGGCGGGCTAAGGCGCGAATAGTATTCATCCTTGGCGCCGCCGGGGAAATGCGGTTGACTGCCGCCGTTTACCCAGTCGAATACGGCACTGGCGATTTCAGGATCCAGATTGAGCGCCACCAGCAGGCGCTGTAACTGTGCAGTCGCGGCCGTGGCCTGAGCGGCGTTACTGCTCGCCAGATTGTTCACGTTGAACAAGCCTTGCAGGTCCTGCAGATGTCCGGTAACCGAGCCGCCCTGAACCGGCAGCGGCGGCAGTTGCATGGCCCAGTCCTGCGTGAGGTTTGTATTGTTGGGGCTGGACTGGTAGTCGCGGCGCAGTATCTGCTCTGCCCAGGCTTCGGCGCCGAGTGCGTATTCCATCGCCTGATCGCCTTGAGTGATATTGGCGGTGCGGCGTATATCCAGCTCGCGAGTCCAGATCATCCCCGTGGACA
>JBOIAZ010000014.1:0-17443 GCA_050739175.1 Gammaproteobacteria bacterium | reverse complement strand
CCGAGGATCACCAGCACCGTAGTGCCGATCAGCATCGTCCACGCCGTCAGTTGCAGCGGCGTCACGTCGGGATGCTGCTCGAACACGCGCTTCGAGATCACGGTGCCCACCGCCCAGACCAGCCCGCTGGCCAGCGCCAGAAGAATGCTTAACGGATCGCCGACCCGGTGCCAGGGCGAGATCACGCACACCAGACCCGCGGCCGCCACCGCAATGCAAATCCAGTGCAGCCACCCCGGCTTTTCGTGCAGCCACCACCAAGCAAGCGGAACCACCCAGAAAGGCAGCGTATAGGACAGGAGCGCGGTCTTGCCGGCGCCGCCCGTGACCAGCGCCAGTTGTGCAAAGGTCTGAAACGCCGCGATCTGTGTCAGTCCGATCACCACCGTCGGCCACCAGGGCGACGGCCGCAAATTGGCGGGACGGAACGCCAGCATCGCAAACAGCACCAGCGTGCCCACGGCGTAACGCAGGGCACTGAAGTCGAACGGCCCGCTGTAATCCAGCGCCACCTTCATGATCGTCCAGTTCAACGCCCAAACGATGGTGAGAAAGATCAGCGCGAGCCAGGCGGCGCGTTGCGGCGAAGCGCGTGTGCTCATGGAACGCATCGAAAATGGGAATACATAGTAACTACTTTAATGTCCCCATCGGGGATGGTGGAAATCCCTCGCCTTCAGGTGAAGCAAGTATGGCGATGTGTGCGCGTAAGCGGACACGAGTTTTGGCCCTCTCCCCATTGAGGGGAGAGGGCAGGGTGAGGGGTGATCAGTTTCATCTACCCTCACCCCCGCCCTCTCCCGCCAGCGGGAGAGGAGTGATGTGGAAAGTCGGCTTCCAGCCGACCTTTTATAAATCCCCCGTCTTACAGACGAGGGTTGTTTAATTGCCCCAAATAAAATACGCGGTGATGACCGCTGCCGCTGCACACTTCCTCGCCCCCATTTGAAAATGGGGTTAAGGGGGAGTCTCCCAGCTGCTTATCTCGTCAGCTGTCCAAGGTGGATAATTCCGGCTACGCCGCGCGCGCCGTGAGAAACGGCTTGAGCACGCGTGCCGTGTGGCTGGCGCGCTGCGCCACCGTCGCCGGCGGACCCGAGGCCACGATCCGCCCGCCGGCCGCGCCGCCTTCGGGTCCGAGATCGATTACCCAATCGGCCTCGGCGATGACGTCGAGATTGTGCTCGATGACCACCAGCGTGTGCCCGGCGTCGACCAGCCGGTGCAATACCGCGATGAGTTTCTCGACGTCCGCCATGTGCAGGCCGACCGTGGGCTCATCGAGCACGTAGAGCGTGGGTTTGGCGAGCGGCCGCTCCAGCGCCGGTGCCGCCTTGGCCAGTTCCGTGACCAGTTTGATGCGCTGCGCTTCGCCGCCCGAGAGCGTCGGGCTCTGCTGACCAAGCGTGAGGTAACCGAGTCCCACCTGCTCCAGCAGCTCGAGCGCACGGTGCACGCGCGGCTGCGCGCGGAAGAAATCCACCGCCTCGGTCACCGTCATGGCCAGCACCTCGGCGACGGATTTGCCGCGCCAGCGCACCGCAAGCGTCTCGCTATCGAAGCGCGCGCCGTTGCACACCTCGCAGCGCACGCGCACTTCGGGCAGGAAATTCATTTCCACGCGCTTCATGCCCTGGCCCTCGCAGGCTTCGCAGCGCCCGCCGGAAGTATTGAAGGAAAAGCGTCCCGCGCCCCAGCCGCGCAGCCGCGCCTCGGGCAGTTCAGCAAACAGCCGGCGGATGGCATCCCAGACACCTATATAAGTGGCCGGACAGGAGCGCGGCGTCTTGCCGATCGGCGTCTGATCCACTTCCAGCACGCGGCCAAGCACGGCCGCGCCTTCGATGGCGCGGCAACCGTGGAGCTTCGGCTTGCGACCGCGCGCCGCGAGCAGCGCACGCAGATTGTCGTGCAGCACCTCGCGCACCAGCGTGCTCTTGCCGCTGCCGGATACGCCGGTCACGCAGGTGAAGCGCCCGAGCGGAATCGTCACGTCCAGCTGCTTGAGATTGTGCAGGTCCGCGCCGCGCATCCTGAGCACGGGGTCGCCGCGTCGCACGGCCCGGTGTGTGTCCGGATCGTGCCGCAGGGGATGGCGCAGGTAACGCCCGGTGATGGACTCGGGATTGCGCCGGATTTGCGCCAGCGTGCCCGCCGCCACCAGGCGCCCTCCGTTGCGGCCCGCACCCGGACCGAGATCCACGATGTTGTCCGCTGCCGCCATGGTGTCTTCATCGTGCTCCACCACCACCACGGTGTTGCCCTTGTCGCGCAGCTGCGCGAGCGTCGCGAGCAGCCGCACATTGTCGCGCGGATGCAGGCCGATGGAAGGCTCATCCAGGATGTAGCACACGCCGCGCAGATTGGAACCCAACTGCGCCGCGAGCCGGATGCGTTGCGCCTCGCCGCCGGAGAGCGTGGGCGCAGCGCGATCCAGCACCAGATAATCGAGCCCGACTTCCTGCAGAAACGCCAGACGCGCCAGGATTTCCGGCAGCACGTCGCGCGCGATCTCGGCCGCGCGCCCGTCGAGCTTGAGTGTGCCAAAGAACGCACGCGCCTCGTCCACGGAAAGCGCGGCTAGTTCCGCAATGTTCCGACCTTCGAACCGGACCGCCAGTGCGGCAGGATTGAGCCGCCGCCCGCCGCAGTCCGGACACGGCTGCTCGCCGCCCTCCCACCACTCGTTCCACCAGATTTCCTCGCCGCTGCTCTCCGCATCGAACCCCGGCAATATCAATCCGGTCCCGTAACAGGTTTCGCACCAGCCGTGACGCGAATTGTAGGAAAACAGCCGCGGATCGAGCTCGGGGAAGCTGCGCCCGCAACCGGGACAGTTGCGGCGGGTCGAGAACAGCCTGAGTTCCTCTCCCGTGGCGAGCACCTGCAGCATGCCTTTACCGTAATCCAGTGCGCGCGCCAGCAGGTCGCGCAGCTCATGCTCGCGGTGTGCCGCGACCTTGAGCTTGCCCACGGGCAGCTCGATGTTGTGTTCCCGGAAACGCGACAGCCGCGGCCAGTTGTCGGTTGGCGTGAGCTTGCCGTCCACGCGCAGTTGCGCGTAACCCTTGTTGCGGGCCCACTTGGCGAGTTCGGTGTAATAACCCTTGCGCGCGACCACCCGCGGCGCAAGCAGCATCAGCTCGCGGCCGCGGTACTCGCGCAACAAACGCGCCAGGATCGCTTCGGCGCTCTGCGCCTCGATCGCCAACCCACAATCCGGGCAATGCTGCACGCCCAGCTTCACGAACAGCAGGCGCAGAAAATGGTAAATCTCCGTGAGCGTTGCCACCGTGCTCTTGCGCCCGCCGCGACTGGTGCGCTGCTCGATGGCCACGGTCGGCGGAATGCCGCGGATTTCGTCCACCTCGGCGCGCGCCGCCGGCTCGACGAACTGGCGCGCGTAGGCGTTCAGCGATTCGAGATAGCGGCGCTGGCCCTCCGCGAACAGAATGTCGAACGCGAGCGTGCTCTTGCCGCTGCCGGAGACGCCGGTAATCACCGTGAAACGTCCGCGCGGAATCATGACATCGAGGTTTTGCAGATTGTGCTCGCGCGCGTTGTGAATACTAATAACTGGCTGCCCTTCCTTATCCCTTGCCCCCTTTGGAGGGAAGCTGGAATGCGGGGCGAGCTGCGCAGTCCGAAACCCATCAGACGCATTTTTGTTCTTGGCCGCCTTCGTATCTTTTATGTATGCGCTTAACGCCCTCCCCGTATGACTGGTCTTGTGCCGCATGACCTCTTTCGGCGTTCCCGCGCACACCAGCCGGCCGCCCGCGTCGCCGCCTTCCGGGCCGAGATCAATGATCCAGTCGGCCGCGGCGATGACCTCGAGATTGTGCTCGATCACCAGCAGCGCATGGCCGCGCGCCAGCAACGTATCAAACGCACCGAGCAGCACCGCGATGTCGCTGAAATGCAGGCCCGTGGTCGGCTCGTCAAACAGGAACAGCGTGGGCCTGGCGGACGCTTTGCCGGCGGCCTGTGCGAGATGACCCGCGAGTTTCAGGCGCTGCGCTTCGCCGCCCGAGAGCGTCGGCACCGGCTGCCCGAGCCGGATGTAGCCGAGACCCACGGCCTGCAGCGGCTCGAGTCCGGCGAGCACTTCGGAGTCGCCAGCGAAGAACTCCGCGGCTTCCGCCACCGTCATCTCCAGCACGTCGGCAACCGATGCGCGCCGCGCGCCGCGTTCGAGCTTCACTTCCAGCACCTCGGATCGAAAGCGGCGCCCGCCGCAATCCGGGCAGCGCAAATAAACATCCGATAAAAACTGCATCTCGACGTGCTCGAAGCCGCTCCCGCCGCAACCCGGACAGCGGCCGTTGCCGGCGTTGAAGCTGAAGCTGCCGGCCGTGTAGCGGCGCTCGCGCGCCAGCGCTTCGGCAGCAAAGAGTGTGCGCACCGCAGCGAACGCCCCGACATAGCTCGCCGGATTGGAACGCGCGGTCTTGCCGATGGGCGCCTGGTTCACCAGCACCACCTCACCCAGCGCGTCGGCACCCCGGAGTTCGGCGAACGCACCCGGCGCTTCGCTCGGCTTGCCCAGCGATTTCAGCAGCGCGCGGTACAGAATATCCTCGACCAGCGTGCTCTTGCCGCTGCCGGAAACTCCGGTGATGCAGACCAGGCAGCCGAGTGGAATGCGCAGGTCGAGATTCTTGAGATTGTGCTCGGCCGCGCCCCGCACTTCGAGCCAGACCGCCTGCGGCGTGCGCCGTACACGCCGCGCGGCCACCTGCTTCCTGCCGCTCAGGTAATCCGCGGTGAGCGAGCCGCGCGCCTTGGCAATCTCCGCCGTGCGCCCCCAGAAGACGATCTCGCCGCCGCGCTCGCCGGGGCCCGGGCCAAGATCCAGGATGCGGTCGGCGGCGAACATGATCTGCGGATCGTGCTCCACCACCACCAGCGTATTGCCGGCAGCGCGCAGCCGCTGCAGGATGCCGGTCACACGGCCAATGTCGCGCGGATGCAGGCCGATGGAAGGCTCGTCGAGCACGAACAGGGTATTGGTGAGCGAGGTGCCGAGCGCAGTGGTGAGATTGATGCGTTGCACTTCGCCGCCCGAGAGCGTGCGCGACTGACGGTCCAGCGTGAGATAACCCAGGCCCACGTCGGTGAGATACCGCAACCGCGTGCGCACACCTTCGAGCAATTGCGCGCTGACCTCAGCGTGCGGCGGCGACAGGCTGAGGGTATCGAAGAACTCGCGCACGCGCACGATCGGCAAACGCTGGAGGTCGGCGATATTCAGCCCCGGCAACGCGCGGTAGGCGCTGTCCGCCTGCGTCACGGCATGGGGTTTGAAACGTTCCGCGGCGCGCAGCATGCGGTCGGCTTCCGCGCGCGTGCCTACACGAAAATACAGCGCTTCGGGCCGCAGGCGCGCGCCGGCACACTCCGCACAGGTGGTGTAGGCGCGGTACTTCGAGAGCAGCACGCGGATGTGCATCTTGTAGCTTTTGGATTCCAGCCACTTGAAGAAGCGCGCCGCGCCGTACCACTTATGGTCTTCCCAGGAACCCTCGCCCTCGATTACCCAGCGGCGGTGCTTGTCGGCAAGCCCGCGCCAGGGCACATCCAGCGGCACGCCGCCCTTTTTTGCATGGCGCACCAGATCGCGCTGGCAGTCGCGGTAGCTCGGCGTCTGCCAGGGTTTGACGGCACCGGCGGCGAGCGTTTTGGACTCGTCCGGAATCACCAGTCCCCAGTCAATGCCGAGCAGCCGTCCGAAACCCCGGCACGCGGGGCAGGCACCGAGCGGCGAATTGAACGAAAACAGATTCGGCCGCGGTTCGGAATACTCAAGGTCGCAATCCGCGCAGTGCAAGGTATCCGAAAACCGCCGCGGTGTGCCGGGCTGTTTGTCGGCGCCCAGCGGATAAACGCCGAGACGGCCGCGGCCGCGGTGGAACGCCGCCTCCAGCGCTTCGGCCAGCCGCGCACGGTTGTCCTCTGCGATCCGCGGCCGGTCCTGCACGATCTCGATGTCGCGGCCGACCCGCTTGTGGATGCGCGTATAGCCCTGCGCCGCCAGCAGGGCTTCAACTTCCCGCGTGGAAAAATTCGCCGGTACGCGGATAGCGAACGTGATCAGCGCACGCTGGCCCGCAAACGCCGCATCCGCAAGCAAGGCAGTGGCCACCGACTCCGCCGTGTCGCGCCGCACCTCACGCCCGCAGTTGCGGCAATACAGCCGCGCGGTGCGCGCGAACAACAGCTTCAGGTGATCATTGAGTTCCGTCATGGTGCCCACGGTCGAGCGCGAGCTGCGCACCGGATTCACCTGGTCAATGGCAATCGCCGGCGGGATGCCCTCGATGCGATCCACCGCCGGCCGGTCCTGGCGGTCCAGGAACTGGCGTGCGTAGGGCGAAAAGGTCTCCACGTAGCGGCGCTGGCCCTCAGCGTAGAGCGTATCGAAGGCCAGCGAAGATTTGCCGGAGCCGGACACGCCGGTCACCACGATCAGCTCATTGAGCGGCACATCCAGACTGAGGTTCTTGAGATTGTGCTGGCGGGCGCCACGCACACGGATGAAATCATCGGACATAGGGCGCGCATTTTACCAGCCGCCCTGCCGGTGCGCCGCACGGCCCGGTTTACTTGAGGTTGGTGACGCCGTGCGGCACGTGGCCGGCGTTCACATAGCCCGCAGCGGCTTCCACATGGCCTTTCTGGTCGTCGAAGAAGATGTCGGCGCCGAAGGTTTTCAGAAACGCGCCTTTGGGCAGCCCGCCGAGGAATAGAGCTTCGTCTATGCGGATGTTCCAGGCGCGCAGCGTGCGGATCACGCGCTCGTGCGCCGGCGCCGAACGCGCGGTCACGAGCGCGGTGCGGATCGGCGCGCGTTCCGGCGGGTACTGCCTCTGGATATGCTGCAAGGCCGCGAGGAAATTCTTGAACGGCCCGCCGGACAGGGGTTCCCGCGCCTTGTCGCGCTCGCTCGCGGAAAACGCCGCCAGTCCCTGTCGCTGATATACGCGCTCGGCTTCGTCCGAGAACAGCACCGCGTCACCGTCGAAGGCGATGCGCAACTGCTCGCGGCCGTCGTCCTCGGCGCGCGCCGGCACGATGGCGGCGGCGGCGCGTCCCGCATCCAGCGCCCGCACCACGTCCGCGGCTTCCGCGGACAGGAACAGGTCGGCGCTGAAGGGTTCCACGTAGCGCCAGGGCGCGGCGCCGTTGGTAAACGCCGCGCGCGTGATATCCAGGCCGTAATGCTGGATGGAATTGAAGATGCGCAGGCCGGTGTCGGCGCTGTTGTGCGACAGCAGGATCACCTCCACGCGCCGTGTGGGTGAATCCTCATTCAGCCGCAAGAGCTTGTTGACCAGCGGGTACGCCACGCCCGGCGCCAGCAGGTCGTTCTCATGTTCGATCTGGTAGCGCGAATAGGCTTCCAGCCCCTTCGCGGTGAATATCCGGTGGCCGGCTTCGAGATCGAACAGCGCGCGCGAACTGATCGCGACCACCAACTGCTGCGGCGGGTTGTCCGTCATTCCCGGTCCACGTCCACTTCGTGAAAGGTGCCAAGCAGCGGGAAATACAGGCCGGCCTTGACCGGCCGGTTCGCGAACGCGCGCATCAGCGTCACGTATCGGCGCAGTTGCGACCGGTAGCGCCCGGCTTCGCGCGCGAGGAAGGCCTCGCGTCCCGCACCCTCATGCCGGCTGGTCTTGTAATCCACGATCCAGCACACGCCGTCATTATCCACGAAGGTGCGGTCCATGACACCGGTCACGATCCGCCGGTTCTCGAAGCCGCTGAGTGCAAATTCGCAACGCGCGTCGGGCCCGCGCGCCGCCAACAGACGCCGGCCGGTATCGTCCGCGAGCATGCGCTCAACGGCCTGCTGCACGGTTTGCACGGCGGCCGGCAATTCATCCGCCGGCACGCCGGCCTGCTCCAGCCAGGCGCGCACCCGGCCTGCATGCATTGCCAGGAGCGCAGCGTCCTGCACATCGCCTTCGGCGGTGGCGATGCGCTGCAGCAGGCGATGCACCACCGTGCCGATATGCCGCAGGGTGTCGCCGGCCCAGTCGAATTCGACCTGCAGCGGCGCCTCGGCCGCCAGCAATCCCATGCCCTGCCACTCGACAGCCGCGGGCGGCGCGGGCGCCTGCCAGCCCGCCGGCCGCCGCCGCAAGCGCGCCGCGGGAATTTGCACGGGCGCAGTCTGCCCCGGCGACACGTGGCCGTTCAGGGCCTGCCGGTACTGGTCCGCGACGGCCGGCCACAACGTGGCCAGCAGCGAATTGGCAGGCGGCGCTTTCAACTCGCGCTCGCCGTCCTTTTCGGAATAGCCCGCGTGCCCCAGCAGATGCAGTTGCTCGCGCGCGCGGGTCGCGGCGACATACAGCAGGCGCTGGCGTTCGAACAATTCCTGCTCGCGGCGCAAATCCGCCACCAGTTCGTAATGCGGGTCGCGCTCGCTGCCGCTGGCATTCAGGGGCGCAAGCAGCAAGTCCGACCCGTCCGCGGCGCGCGCGCGCTCAAGGTAGGCGAGCAGCGGCCGCCGCGTGCGCCCGCTGCCCGCGCCCAAACCCGGCACGATCACCACGTCGAATTCCAGTCCCTTGGCCTTGTGCATGGTCATCACCTGCAGCCCGTCGCCGGCCTCCGGGTCCGGCTGCGCGAACAGCTTTTCCAAAGCCGTGTCCAGCGTTGCCGGATCGGCGAGCGTGCCGCCCGCATCCAGGGATTCAAGCAGCGACAGAAAAGCCTCGGCGTCGTCCAGATCTTCCAACGTCGCCAGCACACTGGGCGCGGCGAGCCGCAGCCAGGCACTCTCCACCTGTTCCCGCAGCGTCCCGCGGCGACGTTCGGAGGCCGCATCGAGCAACGCACTGCGCACGCGCGCGAGGCGCGACTGTCCATCCGCGCTCAACGTAACCAGACGTTCGTCGTCCGCGAGTACTTCCAGCACGGTCTGCCCGTCCACGTGTAGCGTGAGCGCGTGCAGATCGGCAAGCGTGAGGCCGCACCACGGCGCCCGCAATACCGCAAGCCACGCGGTGCGATCGCCCGCATGCAGCAGCGTGCGCGTGAGCGATACCAGGTCGCGCACCACCGGGCGCTCGCCGAGCTGCTCCAGTTCCGTGGCCCGGAAGCGCAGTCCCTCGCGCCGCAGGCGCGGCACCAGCGCGGCCAGGTGATTGCGCCCGCGCACCAGCACCGCGACCTGCAGCTTTTCGGCCTGCGCCCGGCGTGTCAGCGCGATCACCTGCCCCGCCTCGCGTTCGGCACCGGCGTCGAAGGCCGCATGCACGCGCACCCGCGCGCCCTGCGCGGGCTCGCGTTGTGCCTCACAGGCACTGTAGTGCAGCGCGCCGCTCGCCATGTCGTTGTGCGCCGGAAACACTCTGCCGAAACTTTCGTTCACCCACTGCACCAGTTCCGGGCGGGCGCGGAAGTTCGCACTCAGCGTCAAAGGCGTGAGCCGCACCTCACCGAGGCCGTGCGCCTGGGCACGCAGGAACAGGCCGACTTCGGCTTCGCGGAACCGGTAGATGGACTGCATGGGGTCGCCCACCACGAACAGCGTGCGGCCGTCACCCGGCTGCCAGCCTTCGGTCAGCCGTTCGAGCAGCAGGAACTGCAAAAACGAAGTGTCCTGGAATTCATCCACCAGCAGATGACGAATGCGGTAATCGAGCGCCAGCGCGAGATCCGTTGGTGCCTGTGCATCGCCCAAGGCCGCCAGCGCGCGCAGCGCGACCTCGGCATAATCCACGGCCCCGCGTTCGGAGAACAGCACCTGCAACTGCGCCACGCTCAGGCGCAGTGCAACCAGCAGGGCATCCAGCACCCGCCATTGCGACTCGTCGAATCCGCACGACGGCAACTTGCGGATGCGGCTGAGTGCATCCGGCAAGCCGGGCACGTCGGTCAGGCGCTGCAGGACTTCCAGCATGCGCGCCTTCTCATCGGGATGCTGCGCATCGAAGCCGGTATTCTTGTTCACCGTCTTGCGCAGGGGCTCGCCCTTGGCATGCGTGAGCAGCAATTCCACCAGGCCTTTCCAGGCCGGCAGCGCCTCGGGCGTCGCGGGCGGGAAAGCGCGCAGATCCTTGCAGGCGCACAGCGGTGAATCGCCGCCCTGGGCAGCGAGCGACTGCGCCGCGAAACGCGCGAGTTTCGCGAGTTCCGCCTGCAAGTCCTCGGCCATCAGCGCGCGCGCATTGTGCAACTGGCGCGCGATCTCGTGCAGGAAAGCCCCCTGCAATTCCCGCAGTGTCTGTGCGCCCGCCGTGCCGGCGTGGCGCAGCCATTGATCGCGGTGCGGCAGCATGTCCGCGAGCAATCCGGCGGTGCGCGGCACGTCGTTGTCAAGGTGGCGCAGCAGCACGGCCAACGCTTCGGATTGCTCCGCCTCGCCGTGCTCCAGCAGTGCCAGCGTGCGGTGCGCGGCTTCCTCATAGAGTGGCCCGGGCTGCTCAGCAATCGCAGGCGGTGCGCCAAAACCGGACAGCAGCGGCATCTGGCGCGTGAGTTCCGCGTTCAGGGAATCAATCGTCTGGATGCGCAGGCGCGCAGGGTGTTCGGCGAGACGCCAGCCGCGCTCGGCATCGCGCGCGCGTGCTGCGCGTGCCAGCTCCCAGATGCGCCGGTGGTAAGCCTCGGCAGGCGGTGACGCACCAGCCGCCGTGTCCAGCGCCTTGAGTACGCGGTTGCGCATCTCACCCGCGGCCTTGCGCGTGAAGGTGATGGCGATGATTTCTTCCGGCGCCTCCACGCTCGCGAGCAGCCGCAGATAGCGCTGCGTGAGCAGGCTGGTTTTGCCGGAACCCGCCGGCGCCTGCACGATGAAGGACGCCTGCGGATCGAGCGCGCGTTCGCGGGTCTTTTGATCGGTGACTTCAGTCATCGTCCGGCTCCCCGAGCGCCTGGATTTCATCAATGCGGCACAGATTCGCGAGATGGCATGCGCGGCAGGTGCGGTTGCGGTCTTTGGGCGCCACGGCGGCCGCGCCCGCGGCGTAATCCGCGGCCAAGTGCGTCAGGACCGCGCGCCAGTAAGCGAGCAGCAAAGGCCAGTTCGCGCAGTCATCCGGCGGATGCTTGAGTTCATCAAATCCGGGTATGCCCGGCGCCGTGTTCGGGGCGCGCGCCAGGCCACGGTAAACCGTTTCACGCGGACGCAGCACGGCAAACAGCACCGCCGCAATGTCTTCCGCCGCAGTCACCGCATAGCAGGGCAACTGCGGCTCGTCCGGACGTTCGCCCTGCCAAGCCGAAAACCTGGCATCGCCGGTTTTGTAATCGATAATGACGCAGCCGCCGTCCGCCAGCCGGTCAATCCGGTCCACGCGCGTGTGCAACTGCAGCGGCCCGATATGCACGCTGCGTTGCAATTCGCGCTCGGCCACGCTGAACGGCGCGCGCGCGCGCTCCTGCGCAAGCCAGTCGCGCATCAACTGCGACAGCCGTTCCTGTTCGAGCGCGAGAAAACGCGGAGTAAAAACCTCCGGCCGTGCGCCCCGGGCCTCGCGCAGCACCGCGACCACCGTGCCGTGAATCACGGCCGCGAGCGCCGCCTCGTCCTTGCCAAGAATCGTCGCCTGATCGGTCAGCTCCCCATATAGCCGGTACAGCACTCGATGCACCAAGCTGCCGCGCGCTGCGGCATCGAGCCAGGGGCTGGGCACGCGCAGGGGCTGGTCGGCGCCGAGGCGGAAACTCGCGAACGCCTGAAACGCGCAGGCGGCCTGCGACTTCAACACCTTGGTGCCGCCGCGCACCTGGCCCGTATCCAGGGCCGGCCCGCGGCTGTCGTCACACGCCTCGAGCGCCGGCGCCGCATTGTGCAGCAGTTGCGCGTAACCCGGCTGCGCGCGCTGCGCGAGCTGTTCCACACCGGCCTCCGGCAGCGCGCTGATCAGCGGGCTGGAGCGCAGCTCGCGGTCCGCATCGCGTTGCGGCGCGCTCACCACCACATCCGGAGCCGCCGCCAGCAGTTGCGCCGTCAGACGCTGCGCGAACTCGAACTCGCGGCGCGCGCCCGCATGCGGCATGTCGTGCTGGCGTTGCACGCTCACGGGAATCAGGGGATGGGGACGCGGACTCGCGGGCCAGGCATCATCCGACCAGCCTGCGATCCACAGGTGATCGAAGTGCAGATCGGTGGTTTCCAGCACACCCAGCACTTGCACCGGCGTATCCGGCATCGCAGACTGAAAGATCTCCTGCGCGGCAAGGCGCATGAGTTGCGCAAGCGCCGCGCCCAGATCCCAGGTTTCCGCCAACACGTCGAGCCGCGCGAGTTCACCCAGAATGCCGCGAAAGGCGTCGAGCGCCTGATGTTCCTCGCTGTCGTGCGTACGCTCGCCGGGCCAGCCCCACAGCCGCAGTGCATCGGCGAAACCGCGCGCCCAGGCCGCCGGCAGCAGGCGCGGCGCTTGAGCCTGTTTCCAGTCCAGCACGGCCGTCAGCGCCGCCGTCAACTCCGGCAGTCCGCCCTCGGCGCGCGCCATCGCCGCCAAACGACGCAGCGACAGGCGTTCACCGGCTTCCCGCAACCGCAGTTCGAGACGCAAGCGCGCCGCGTGTTCGGATTCCGCGGCACGCACAAACGGCGAACGCAACAACTGGCTCAGCGCGGAAAAACCCGGGCGGGGGTTGGCGAGCATCTGCAGCAACAGCAACGCATCGTGAATGACCGGCGTGGCCGAAAGCGGGCTGCCGAGCGACAGGTTGTAAGGCCGTTCGAGCTGCGCGCCCAGACGCGCCGCTGGACTCAGCGCATCGTCCAGCTCGCGCCTCAGGCGCGGTCCGCAAGCCGCAAGATCATGTACCACGATGCCGATGCGCGCCGCGGAGTTACGCTCCAGTAAGGCCGCGGCCCAGCGTGCGGCGGTGCGCAATTCATGTTGGCTGTCCGCACAGGCCACGCGACGTGCGCGTTCCGCGGGCGTGGCCTCGCCTGCCAGGCGCTCCGTCTCACACCCCGCGGACCGCAGACATTGCAGGAAATCCTCAAGCTGCGGCGGCCACTCGTGGAAGCCGGCGAACACCACGCGCCCAGGCACGGGCAAAGTCCCGGCGCGTAACCACTCGCCCAACTGTTCCGGCAGGCGCGCGGACTCCAGCCAGTACTCGCGCCGGCAGCGTTCCCGGTACGCGCGCGCCCAGGCCGAAAACTGCTCGGCATCCGCACTGCCCGAGCCGGCAAATCCCGTGGGATCGAGCTGGTACGCCTGGCACAGCGCCCAGGCTTCCTGCGCGGCCTGCGCGGCCGCGCGCGGCTGCAACAGGTCGGAAGCCGCGCCCGAGGCACGCACCACACTCGTCCACAGGCCTTCCGCCTGAGTCGCCGACAGCAGACGGGGAAATGCAGCGGGCGCTCCGTCTCCCGGCGGGCCTCCGGCTTCTTCATGGGCTGACCAGAGTTGCGCCAGAAATGCCGGCCACGGCAGGACGCGGGGACGCTCCCAGGCCCGGCGGCCGGCGATCTGCTGGGCCTCGGCATGCGCCCACTGTACAGCGCGCGCCAGGCGCTCGCCCGCGGTCACCACCGTCGCGCCGCCGGCCAGCGCAGCCAGGATCGTGTCTTGTCGCAGCAGCCGTTGTGTCAAGCGCGAACTATCCCCATATATAATGCGGCTGCCAGTTTAACCCGTCACCCCAATGGACCGGGGCAACTCAGGAAGCGGCGGGCGGTCAAAACCGGCAGAACTCATCTTTCACTGAAGGAAACACACCATGGCTTTCGGCGATCCTCCAAAAACCGGCAATCCGATTTTCAAGACAGCGGCGTTCAGGAATCCCGCCGTGGCTGCCGGCGAGCAGATGACCATCAACGGCACGATCGGCAAGGCGCTGATCCTCCTGGTGCTGGTGATCCTGACCGCGGCTTGGTGCTGGTCGCAGGCGCTTGCCGGCTACGTTCCGGCCACCGCCACCTCGCCGGCGGTAATCAACTACGGCGCGATTTCGCCCTACGTGTTCGGCGGCCTGATCGGCGGACTGGTGTTCGCCATCGCCACGGCCTTCAAGCCCACCTGGGCGAAGATCACCGCGCCGCTGTACGCCATCTGTGAAGGTTTCGTGATTGGCGGCGTTTCCGCGATGTTCAACGTAGCCTACCCCGGCATCGTCATCCAGGCGGTGGCGCTCACACTCGGCGTAGCCTTGGGCATGCTGATCCTGTACCGCACCGGCGTGATCAAGGCCACACCACGGCTGTACCGCATCATCGGCGCTGCGACCTTCGGCATCCTGATCTTCTATGCGCTCACCTGGCTGGTGAGCCTGTTCCATGTGGACATGAGCATGGTGTACGGCCACACGCCCCTGAGCATCGGCATCAGCCTGTTCATCGTGGCGATCGCGGCCTTCAACCTGGTGCTGGACTTCGACATGATCGCGCGCTCCGCCCAGGGCGGCGCGCCGCGCTACATGGAATGGTACGGCGCCTTCGCGCTCATGGTGACGCTCATCTGGCTGTATCTGGAAATCCTGCGGCTGCTGGCCAACACCAGACGCTGATCGAGATTCAACTCAAATCGAAAACGGCCCCACTGGGGCCGTTTTCTTTTGTGCCACTATCAGTTGGCACTAGCAAAATCCAGATAAACGCGTTTGCGTCTTGCTCGTGAGTGAAGTCGGGTGACTACGCAGAAGCGCGGCCGCTGCGTGATGGCTGTGGTGGTACCATGACTGCGGCCAGGCGCGAATACCCCTTGAACTCCGTGCCGGACACCCATATTTAGATCGGGTCTACACGGCGCCGGTTTATCGGTTTTCGGGCTACCCCTCAAAACACCGATTGTTTGGGCCCATGTAAGCGGCTCAGGCACGCACACCCACCGGCACACACAGTACAGGAGAACACGATGAAACCGAGACTCGAATTTTCCAAGGCTTCGCCTGATGCCTACAAGGCCATGCGTAACCTGCAGCAGTACATCGAAAACAGTGGTCTTGAGCACTCACTCATGGAGCTCGTCAAGATGCGCGCCTCGCAGATCAACGGCTGCGCCCACTGCCTCGACATGCACAGCAAGGATGCGCGTGCCGCCGGTGAGACCGAACAGCGCCTGTATACGCTCGACGCGTGGCGTGAAACGCCGTTCTTCACGGATCGCGAGCGCGCGGCGCTGGCCTGGACCGAAGCACTCACCCGCATCCGCAAGGGTGTGTCTGACGAGCTGTACGCCGAGGTGCGCAAACACTTCAGCGAAAAGGAAATCGTGGACCTGTCACTGTGCATCATCGCGATCAACGGCTGGAATCGCCTCGCCATCCCCTTCCGCGCCAAGGTCGGCGACTACAAACCCGGCGCTTACCGGAGAACCGCATGAGCTACCGCAAACTCAGACAGGTGATCAACGCCCTGCCCACTTCCGATGGCGCCGGCGTCAAGCTGCGTCGCAGCCTCGGCAGCCGCCAGGATGCACGCCTGGATCCGTTCCTGATGCTCGATGAGTTCGGCACCGAGAACCCGAACGATTACATCGCCGGCTTCCCCGATCACCCGCACCGCGGCTTCGAAACCGTTACCTACATGCTTGACGGCCACATGCAGCACCGCGACCACCTGGGCCACGTCGGCAATCTCGGCCCGGGCAGTGTGCAGTGGATGACCGCGGGACGCGGCGTAATCCACTCGGAAATGCCGCAACAGGATCGCGGGCGCATGCGCGGCTTCCAATTGTGGATCAACCTGCCCAAGGCGGAAAAGATGAAACCCGCGCACTACCGCGATATCCCGGCCGACGAGATGCCCCCGATTGCGTTACCCGCAGGCGGGGAAATCAAGGTCATCGCGGGCGCCACCTCAGTGGAAGGAAAACGCATGGAAGGCCCGATCAACTCGTCGCGTACGCCGCTTTCCACCGACCCCCTGTATCTGGACATCAGGCTGGACGCCGGCGCACGCTTCGAACAGCCGATCACGGCTGATTACAATGCCTTCATCTATATATATGAGGGCGAGGCGACGGCCGGTGCGGACGCGGAAAAGCTCGCCACGCATGCGGCAGGGCTGTTCGGCACCGAAGGCGACGCGGTGTCCGTGCAGGCGGGCCCGCAGGGCGCACGCTTCCTGCTGCTCGCCGGCAAGCCGCTGCGCGAGCCGATGGTCCAGTACGGTCCGTTCGTGATGAACACGCGCGAGGAAATCGAGCAGGCGATCCGTGATTACCAGAGCGGGACATTGGTCAGCGGCTGATAGCGTCGCGGCCGCGACGGTCGCAGGGAACGGTCCGGTTCTCAGCTTCTCGCGGTGATGATCGGCGACAGATAGTCAGGCGCATCCGCGATGCGCTCGAGATGCGGGTGTTGCAGGCCGTCGTGATAATCCACCGCCAGCGTGCGGTATTCGTCCTGGTTCTTCAGCAGCAGCTCAATGGGGACGGACTGGCGTGTGGCGGCGGTGATGGCGTCCTTCAGCACTTCCGGTTTGTAGGCATGGCCGTTCACGGCCACCAGGATGCTGCCGGATGACACGCCGGCCTTGAACGCTGGTCCGTCCCAGCGCACGTCGGTGATGCGGTTGTCGTGCTCCTCGAGCCGCAAGCCAATGGAAAACGCAAGATTCACGAACTTGCGGCCGCTCTGGGCGTTTTTCTCGAACTCGCTTTCCTGATCGGTGTAAACCAGTTTCCAGCCGCAGGCCTCGATGCCCTTGAGCGGCGGTGCGTGCGCGTCAAGCCGCGCACGCAGAAACTCTTGCCAGTCGAGCGCCGCCACGCCGTTGAGCGTGCGCACGATGTCCTCGAACCCGTAGGTCCTGGTGACAACGCTGCCGTCGTCCACGCCGAAGAACACACGAGCGAAATCGTCGAGGGATTTTTTGCCGGTGCTGAGTGCGCGGATTTTCGCGTCCGCTTCCAGCCACATGAGCTGGCCGGCGCTGTAGTATTCCTCGCTCAGCTGCCAGCTGCGATACGGCAGGGCCGCGCGCTGCGCGATGCTCGGATCGTTGGTAGTGTCCTGGATGCTGCGCCAGCCGAACCCCGGACGGTTGCGGTCATAGCCGGCTACGACCAGCGCGAACGCATCGCGGAATTCCTCCGGCGACCACAGGCTGGAGCGCGCGGCAAGCACGCAGCCCCAATACTGAGTCTGGCCTTCGTACAGCCATAACAGCGAATCGCCCATAGGCACGTTGAAGTTCGGCGTCCACAGATCGGCCGGACGGCGGAACTTGCCGTTCCAGGAGTGCGTGTATTCATGCGCCAGCAGGTCGCGTTCCGGCGCACGCTTGTTCCACTCGGTGAAATAGTCGCTGTGCGTGCCGTTTTCGCTGCACTGGTGATGTTCGACTCCCTTGCGGCCAAGCTGCTCGGAAAGCGACACCAGAAAATCGTCGTGTCGGTAATGCTGCGAACCGAACAGGCGTGTGGCCTGAGTCACCAGCGTCTGGTGCGCCTGCAGCTGGGGCGCGCTGATCTCGAGGTATTTAGGCGCATCCGCCACCAGATTCAGATGCACCGGT
>JBOIAZ010000013.1:0-5834 GCA_050739175.1 Gammaproteobacteria bacterium | reverse complement strand
ATCATGTCAAGCTCGCGAGCCATCTGGCCAACATCGGCGACGCCAAGACGCTGGTGATCCATCCGGCCTCGACCACGCACCAGCAGCTTTCCGCGGAAGAGCAGCAAAGCGCCGGGGTCACGCCGGACCTGATCCGCGTGTCGGTGGGCATCGAGCACATCGAGGACATCAAGGCCGATTTCGGGCAGGCGTTCACCGCCATCCGTCACAAGGCCGCGGCATGAGAATGCCCATGAAGCCCCTTCATGACTTCCGCGGTGCCATGAGACAACCCGCGGTGACGTGGTCGTTAACTGCACCCGTCTCATGCCGGCGCCGACTCGCGACGCTACGGTCCCTGTGCTGCGCACCGGACCGCTCCACGCGGCTCGCGGTGCCATGAGACAACCCGCGGTGACGTGGCCGTTAACTGCACCCGTCTCATGCCTGCGCCGACTCGCGACGCTACGATCCCCGTGCTGCGCACCGGACCTCTCCACGCGGCTCGCGTCGCCATGAGCACCGACGCGCCGATCTCCGACGACACGCGCTTCGTGCAACTGGCCCAGCCGCTGCCGCTCGAATGCGGCACGCAGTTGCACGAAGTCACGCTCGCCTACCGCAGTTGGGGGCGGCTCAACGCGGCGCGCGACAACGCGGTGCTGGTGTGCCACGCGCTCACCGGCTTGGCGGACGTGGATCAATGGTGGCCCGGACTCCTCGGTCCGGGCCGCGCACTCGATCCCGAACGCGATTTCATCCTGTGCAGCAACGTGCTCGGCGGCTGCTATGGCTCGACCGGCCCCGGTGACGTCAATCCGGTCACCGGGCGGCGCTATGGCAGCACGTTTCCCGCAGTGAGCGTGCGCGACATGGTGCGCGCGCAGGCGTGCCTGCTGGACGAGTTCGGTATCGCCAGACTCGCGCTCGTAATCGGCGGTTCGCTCGGCGGCATGCAGGCGCTTGAATGGGCCGCGCTTTACCCCGGGCGCGTCGGCTCGACAGTGGTCATCGGCTGCGGCGTGCGCCAGTCGCCTTGGGCCATCGCCTGGTCGGAAGCCCAGCGCCAGGCGATCTTTACAGACCCGAAGTGGAATGGGGGCGACTATTCACCTTCGGCGCCGCCGGCCGCCGGCCTCGCGGCTGCGCGCGCCATGGCGATGCTGAGCTACCGCCACTGGCGCGAATTCGAGAAACGCTTTGGTCGCCTGCAACGCGACGACGGCGTATTCGAAATCGAATCCTGGCTGCGGCATCACGGCGACAAACTGACGCGACGTTTTGACGCCGCGAGCTACGTGACGCTGACGCGCGCCATGGATACACACGATCTCAACCGCGACCGGAATGACCTGGCGGCCGTGACTGCACCGGCGCTTGTGGTCGGCATCGTCAGTGATCTGCTGTACCCGCTGGCGGAACAGCAGGAATTGGTGGCCCGGCTGCCGAACGCGGAACTCGAGGTGCTGGATTCGCCGCACGGTCACGACGCTTTCCTGATTGAAACCGATCAGTTGAATCAACTGGTGACAGGGTTCCGCTCGCCTCGGGCAAAACCCCCGGGCCTGCACCTGATCAAGGAGTCCCGTCTATGCCTGCCCTAGCCAACATACTGCCAGCGGATGAATTTGCCGCGGCGGAAACCGGGCCGACTGCAAGTGCACAACTGGAAGCGCCTCAGGTACAGTTGCTGATCGCCGGTCACAGTGGCCAGATTGGGCGTGCGCTCTGTCGTCAATTGCGAGCCCGCGAATCCGGGCCGCCCACGCATGCTGGGCAACTGATCGTTGCCGGCCGGCTCAACCGGCGCGAATTTGTGTGGAGCAGTTCCGCCCATCGTGGTGAGGAAACCTTCGCAAGGACCGCGGACGACTGGCCGCAAATCCTGCGCCGCTTCCTCGCCTCCACCCCGGCGCCACGCGTATTCGTGGATTGCACCGCCAGCGGTGAGCTTGTGGAACATTATGCCGAACTGTTGCAGCACGGCATCGGTATCGTGACTCCCAACAAGCTGGCATTCAGCGGACCACAGCAGGAATATCAATCGCTGCAAAATCTGGCACGCCAGCGCCGTGTGGCCTTGGGTTACGAAACCACCGTAGGTGCAGCACTGCCGGTATTGGCGGCGGTTGCGGATTTGCGTGAACGCGGCGAGCGCGTGCGGCGCATCGAGGCGCTGCTCTCGGGCACGCTGTCGTTCATCTTGCATCGCGTGAATAACGGCGAGCGCTTCTCGGTGGCGGTGCGCGAAGCGCGCGCCCGCGGCTACACCGAGCCGTATCCGGGGGCCGACCTGCAGGGCACGGACAGCGCACGCAAATTGCTGATTCTGCTGCGTGAAGCGGGCTGGTCGTGGGAACCTGAGCAGGTGCAGGCGGCAAGTCTGGTGCCAGAAGAACTCGCCATCGAAACCGACGCCGAGCGCTTCCTCGCCGGCCTCGCCGCCCATGATGCCGCCTGGACGGAGCGCGCCGAGGCAGCACATCAGCGCAGCCTGCGGCTCGTGTACCTCGCGCGCTTCGATGGCCGCAGTGCGAGTGTCGGGGTGACGCATGTGGCCGCCACCGATCCTTTTGCGCTGCTCGCGGCGGGCGAAAACCTGGTGCGCATCTGGACGGACCGCTATCAACCCGTGCCGCTGTCCATCGCCGGCCCCGGAGCCGGAGCGGAACTCACCGCGGCGGGCGTGCTCACCGACATCCTCAAGGCGGCGCGCGAGTTGTTGCCAGAATAACTGTGGGAGCGATGGTCCCCATCGCGATTACAAAGAATCGCGGCCAGAAGGCCTCTCCTACAATCCAAATATAGGGTGCGCGTGCGCACCTCAGCCGCACGCTTTGAGCCTACGCGGCGAAATGGAGGCGCGCTCAATGTGCGATTGAACTGCGCCACCGGCTCGCTTAGCATGGCGCAAGTTATCCCCGGGAGCCTCCCATGTCCGACACGAACGGCCGTACCCCGCTATCCGACGCCTGGTCGGCGATGGCGAGTGCGGCGCTGCGGGTGGCTTTCGGCATCATCTGGGCGGTGGATGCCGCGCTCACCTGGAGCAACGACTTCGCGGTGCACTACGTCGGCTACCTGCACAACGCCGCGCAGGGTCAGCCCGCCTGGTCGGCCTGGTGGTTCGACATGTGGATCGCGCTGGTCACGCCGAACGCCGGGATCTTCATCTGGCTCACGCGCATCGCTGAAACCGCGTTGGCGCTGGCGCTGATACTGGGGTTCGCGCGCAAGAGCGTGTATGTACTCGGCGCGTTGTTCAGTTTGCTGATCTGGAGCACCGCGGAAGGTTTCGGCGGCCCTTACACCGTGGGCGCAACCAACATGGGCCCGGCGATCGCCTACGTGCTGATCTTCCTGGCGCTACTCGCCATCAACAGCCGCTCGGGCACCAGTCCTTACAGCCTCGACTCGCTCATTGAAAAACGCTGGCCGCGCTGGCGGCGCATCGCGGAGTGGAGCGCCGACACCCAGCCGCGTGCCGCACCGCCGGTCTCCTGGCGGGTACAGGCGCCGGCGATCGCCGGCATCGCTCTGCTGGTGATCCTGCTGATGCTCGGACTGCACAGCGCTTTCAACGTCAAAGCGCCGTCACCCACCGCGGCCGCGGCGGCGGTCTCACCACTGTCGCTTGCGGCCAGCACGCCGATCGCGACCGCCCGCGACGCGCGTCTGCCGCCGCTCCAGCCCGGCCCGAGCGTGGAGGTCAACATCGCGGCCACGGATCGCAAGGTCGAGATCGCGAGCGGCGTGTACTACCAGGCCTGGACCTTCGGCGACAGCGTGCCCGGCCCGGTCATCCACGTGCGTCAGGGCCAGACGGTGAACGTGACTTTCACCAACCACGGCAACATGCAGCATTCAATTGACTTCCACGCCGCCATGACGCCGCCCAGCCTGCACTTCGTCGAAGTGGAGCCCGGCAAGACCATTCACTTCTCGTTCGTGGCAAAGGTGCCGGGCGCGTTCGTGTATCACTGCGGCACGCCGCCGGTATTGCTGCACATGGGCAACGGCATGTACGGCGCTATCATCGTGGACCCCGCCGCGCCCTTGCCGCCGGCCGCGGAAAGTTACGTGATCGTGCAAAGCGAGTGGTACACGCAACAGGAATCGGGAACCTTGATGGGGCCCAATTACGAAAAGATGCTGCAGGAGCGGCCGGATGAAGTGGTGTTCAACGGCACCGCCTTCCAGTATCGCGACCATCCGCTGCCGGTGGTCGCGGGCGAGCGCGTGCGGGTTTATTTCGTAGACGCCGGCCCTGATCTCTGGAGTTCCTTTCACGTCATCGGCGCAATTTTTGACAAGGTCTATCCGGATGGCGACGCGGCGCATGCCTTGAGCGGCGTATCCACTTACACCGTCGGCCCGGGCGCGGGCGCGGTGTTCGATCTCGTCATCCCGGATCCCGGCAAATACGCCTTCGTGGATCACGACATGGCGCACATGGTCATCGGTGCACAGGGCATCCTGGATGTGCGGGCACCGGGTGCGGCGCCCGTGGCATCGGCATTCACCGCGCCGGCAGCGGTGACGCCCGCCGCCCACGCCACGCCGGTTCCCGCCGAACCGGCGGGACCCTACAAGTTTGACCCCACGCAGGGTGCCACGCTCTACGCCAACAACTGTTCGGCCTGCCACCAGATCGGCGGTACAGGATTGCCCGGTGCCTTCCCGCCACTCAAGGACAATGCCGCGGTGCTGGATCCCGATCCGGAGAAACAGATCGAAGTGATCCTGCACGGACTGCATGGCGCGAACGTCGGCGGTACCGTGTACCCGACCGCGATGCCACCCTTCGCAAGCGTGCTCAACGCTACCCAGATCGCCAACATCATCAACCACGAGCGCTCCTCGTGGGGCAATCACGCCAAGCTGATCAAGGCAAAGCAGGTAAAGAAAGTACGCGCGAAGGAAGCGGCAGACTAGCCGGTACGCTATCGCTGCATAAGCTAAAGGCAGTCTGTCGGAGCGGCGATATCCGCCGCGATGTTCCACGGCCCGCACATCGTGGCCAAGACAGCTGTGCCCCCATACCTCGGATATCATCCCTCGCTCTTGCTAAGCTGGGTCATCTCCCGCCTGGACTGCCGCCATGAGCTTCCTGCCGCAAGTACTGGTGTTCCTCATCGCCGCGTGCATCGCGGTACCGCTGTCGCGCAAATCCGGCTTCGGCTCGGTGCTCGGCTATCTCATCGCCGGCGTGGTCATCGGGCCCTGGGGACTGAAACTCATCACCGGCGTGGGCGCACTGCTGAGCTTCTCAGAAATCGGCGTGGTACTGCTGCTATTCATCATCGGCCTGGAATTGCAACCCTCACGACTGTGGGCACTGCGCCGCACGGTGTTCGGCATGGGCGCGGTGCAAGTCATGGTCAGCACCGTCGCTCTGGCGCTCGGCGCGCGCGCCCTGGGCCTCGACTGGATCATGGCGCTGGTCGCGGGCTTCGGACTGGCCCTGTCGTCCACCGCTTTCGTGCTGCAGATGCTGGGCGAGAAAAAACAACTCACCACGCAACACGGCCGCGCGGCCTTCGGCATTCTGCTGTTCCAGGACATCGCCGCGATTCCGGTGCTGGCGTTGCTCAAGGTGGTGCACGGCGGCGCACCGGTGCATCAGGCGCATTTCCTGATTTCCGTCATCATCATCGTGGTGGTCGTGGCCGCGCTGATCTTCGGCGGACGTTACGTCCTCAAACCCGTGTTCCGCTTCGTGATGCGCTTCGGCAATCCGGAAATATTCACCGCCGCCGCGCTGCTGATCGTGATCGGCGCCGCGCTCATCGCCAATGTCATCGGGCTGTCCATGGGCCTCGGTGCCTTCATTGCCGGCGTGCTGCTCGCGGATT
>JBOIAZ010000012.1:0-3673 GCA_050739175.1 Gammaproteobacteria bacterium | reverse complement strand
CGGATAGATGGCCACGATCAACGACTGCATCATGTCGTTCAGCAGGTGCGAGAAGCTGATGGCGCCGAGCAGGTCGTAGCGCGTGGCGCGTCTGGGCCGGAGCAACGGGCCGGTGGCGGGCTCGGCCACGGCCGGTGATGGGTGGGAGGCGATGTCGTGCATAGAGCGGTAAGTCAGCCTGCCGCACTCTTTGATCCGGAGGGCAGGGGCGGCATGTCGGGCAGACCGATGGGGTTCTCTGGGGCGCGGATGGCGGCAAGCCGTTATGTAATGACTGGCGCCATTATATCGCCGCGATGGTTTCGCATGGGTTTCGCATGTTATGTCGTTGCCACGATCACACGCAATACAACCCGCAGGCGACGGCGGCGCAGCCATGGATTCGGGATCGCCTGTGAGCGCGTGTCTGAGATGCCGGAGAGATTACAAACTTTGAACAGTTGATTTCTTGTTCCGTTGCGGTATTACATAAATTTGGCCGTTGATTTCACACAGCCAGTCAAGGCGTGAATGCGCCGACGTGTGGTATAAAACCTCCGATGTACGGAGCCAGCTCCTACAGTGCGCTGCATGGCATGAACCACACCGTGGTGCATCAACCTCTCACAGGAGGCTCATGACCATTCAGCGATTAGTCCAATCATTGGTCATTCGGAGGTTTCACCAATGAACGTCAATCTGTTCGCTGCAAAAAAGACTCAGGGTGTCACATTCAGGGTCGGCAAGCCGGTCCAACACCGGGATCTGGGCATCCAGAGACTGGTTGGGCCCAAGAAAGATAAGCTGATAATGAGTTTGGTCTGTAGTTGCCGCAACGCCCTGGCTACGGCCTGAGTTCTGCAACTGCTAGGGAAATCGGCAACTGATCAGTGCCATTTGAATCAAGGACCTTTTGGGCCCGTCCGGATTTACAATCTGCCAATCCGGACGGGCCTGATTCTTTGGGTTTTCCGGCATTTTTCCCGTCAGACAAGATTAAGAGAAGTTGTGGATTTATGCGGAACGCGCAGAAATATCTCGATGCATTGGCACGCCTGCCGCGCCCTTATCGCCTAACTCCGCCGGCACATGACCGCGCCGCCCAGCGCGAAGCCGAGGTGCTTGAGGCCAATACACGCCAGTTTGCCTCCGCCAATCTGCATCACCTGCTGCCCGAGATTCCGATGCGGGAGCACGAGAAAATCTTTGATGAAATCCTGTTGCACCGGCTCATGGCGGAACTCGACGAGGACAGTGTTTTCCTGCTGGACGATACCCGCATCGAGGATCCACGCTCGGTGCTGAATACCGCCAAGACCGCACCGGTCATCTTCTGTACATTTCATTTTGGAGCGTACCGGTTGATCAACATGCTGCTGATCAGTCGCAGCTTCGATTATTTGCTTCCGGTCGAAGACCATATTTACACTGCTCAAAAAGGCATTTTTCTCGAGCACAGCCAGGGCTACCAGAAGCATTTCCGGAGCACTTCGCAATTTTCCGTGGTGAATGCCGAAGAACCGACTGCGGCGCTAGCCATGGCGCGCAAGGCGCGGGCCGGGTGGTCGCTGCTGGCCTACCTCGACGGCAATACCGGCGTTCAGGGTGCGGCCAGGAAAGACGTCAAGATGCTCAAGATTCCGCTGCTCGGCCGGCCGATATACGCGCGCAAGGGAATCGCGTTCCTCTCGCACTTCCTCAAGCTGCCGATCGTGCCGGTGTTCTGCGAAATCACGGGACCGGTGGAACGGCGCCTGATTTTACACGATCCGATTGAGGCGCCGGGCACCGGAAGCGACCGGGAGCTGTACTGCCAAAAAACGACCGAACAACTCTATGCGTTGCTCGGCACCTATTTGAAAAAATCCCCCTCGCAATGGCTCGGCTGGCTCGACATGCAGCAATATCTCGACCTGGATGCCACAACGCCATTCGAAACCGTGGAAATCATGGAGCCAAGCATAGAATCTGAAGGAGAGGTGGTGGCGAGCCGGCTGGTGTTCAATCATGAGCGCTTCGGATTCATCGTCCGCGACGGCGAGCGCGTGCTGCTCGACAAGCTCACGTACGAATTCCTGTCGGTGCCCGAAAGCGTGTATGCGGTGCTGGATGCCTGCCGCGAGCCGGTGGCGGTCACCCGCCACATGCCGGAAGAGTACAGGGAAACCATCGAGCAGTTGCTGTCGCTCAACTTGCTGTCGCCGGTCACGGACACGCCGCGCGGCGCCTAGGAGATGCGCAGCTCGGGAGCCGGCTGAGGCGGCCTGTTTGCCGGCATGGCCTTCAGCCAATCCATGAACATGCGCGCGTTCAGCGGTTTGCTGATGAGATAGCCCTGATATCCCGGGCAGCCGAGCGCGACCAGTGCGTCGCGCTGCGCCTCGGTTTCCACGCCTTCCGCAATCACGTACAGCCCCATGTTCTCGGCCATGGTGATGATGGTGCTGATGAACTGATCGGGCGCATCCACGCGCATTTCGCTCACGAACATGCGGTCAATCTTGAGTTCATGCAGCGGCAGCCTCTTGAGCGAGGCCAGCGCCGCATAGCCGGAACCGAAATCGTCAATCGAGAAGCGCACGCCGAGGACGCTCAGATCGAGGATGGTGCGCGTGACTTCGGCGATATCCTGCAGCACCGCACTCTCGGTGATCTCGAGCGTCAGCCGCGCCGGCTCGATGCCGCTGCGCGCCAGGCTGCGTTTCACCTTGCGCGCGAAGCCCGGGGTCGCGAGCTGCCAGGGGCTCACGTTGATCGCCAAACGCGGCGGCGTGACCGTGGCGGCGTCATTCCAATCCCGCAGATAGCGGCAGGCGCTCACCAGCACGAACTCGCCGATGTCGTGAATCAATCCGGTTTCCTCGGCCGCCGGAATGAATTGCTGCGGCTCAATCAGGCCATAGCGGGGGTGGTTCCAGCGCAACAGCGCCTCGGCGCCGATCAGTTGGCCCTGAAAATCCATTTGCGGCTGGAAATAGAGCTCGAGTTCGCCGCGCTCCAGCACCGTGCGCAAGCCTTCCTCGATCACGAGGCGCAGGCGCGCGTCCTGCTGCATCTGGGTGGCAAACAGCGCCGCCCGGTTGCGCCCCGTGGCCTTGGCGCGGTACAGCGCCATGTCGGCCTGACGGAACAGCGCGCCCACATCGGCACGCTCGTCGCCGGTTTGAGTTTCCGGGAATACCGATACGCCCACGCTGCCGCCGACCGAGAACTCGTGACCGTTGACCGCAAACTGTTTGCCGAGTGTGTCACGCAGGGCGTCCGCGGCCTGCATGGCGGCCGCTTCCGCCCGCGTGCGGTCCCGGCCGAGATCCCCGATCACCACCGCGAATTCGTCGCCGCCCAGCCGGCTGACGCAGCGCGTGTCCGGCAAGGCATTGCGCAGGCGCTCCGCGATCAGGCGCAGCAATTTGTCCCCGACCTGGTGGCCGAGCGAATCGTTGATGGTCTTGAAGTGGTCCAGGTCCAGGAACACGATGGCGCCGAGATCGCCGCTGGTCTGGTATTGCTGCAGGGTGCTGTCGAGTATGGTGCGCAGCAGCCGCCGGTTCGGCAGGTCGGTCAGCGGGTCGTGTGTGGCCAGATAATTCAGCCGCGCCTCGTAGCGCTTGCGTTTTGCGGTTTCCGCCTGCAGGGCGCCCACGGTTTTGAAGAATGCTTCTTCGCGGCGCCGCGTTTCCAGGATCAGCGACAC
>JBOIAZ010000011.1:0-5319 GCA_050739175.1 Gammaproteobacteria bacterium | reverse complement strand
AGGTGGCTCGAGAAGATAATAGTTGCGGGCTCGACGTCACCCCCATAATTCACTTCGGGCGCCTGCCCGCCGCCATCGGCCCGTGAACGTCACGCCGTTGTATCCGCCCGCTGCCGACACGCTGCCGCTCGAGGGCCTGTACTTGCGCGAGCGCCTGTCGTCCCCGCTGCTGTACAGCAACTTCGTCACCAGTTTGGACGGCCGCATCGCCCTGGCCCGAGCGGGCCGGGTGACGCACGCGGTGCCGAAGGAGATCGCCAACCCGCGCGACTGGCGGCTGTACCAGGAGCTGGCCGCGCAGGCCGACGTGCTGATTACCAGCGCGCGCTTCTTTCGCCAGGCGCTGATCAACGAGGCCCAGGATGCCCTGCCCTTGGGGCCGAAGTACGCCGACTTGCGCCGCTGGCGAATCGAACGGGATCTGAGTGAACAGCCGGACCTCGCCATCGTCAGCGCCAGTCTGGACCTGCCGCTGGCTGCTCTGAAACGGATCGTCGAGCGCCGCCGGGTCCGGGTGCTGACCGGGGCACTGGCTCCGCCGGAGCGCAAGGCTGCACTGCGCAATGCCGGTATCGAAGTGATCGAGGCCGGCCCGGAGGCGCGCGTAGAAGGCGGAGCGTTGCGCCGGGCATTGGAGACGCTGGGAGCGCAACGCATGTATGCCGTCGCCGGCCCGCAACTGCTGCACACTTTGCTCAGCGAACGGGTACTGGACCGTCTCTACCTGACCCTGGCCGGCCGCCTCCTCGGCGGCACCGACTTCGACACCCTGTGCGTGGGTCCGGCGCTGGAACCGGCTCCGAAGCTGCACTTGGTGAATCTGTATCTCGATCCCGAGGCTCCTGCCGGCGCCGGCCAGTTGCTGGCCACGTACGACCTCAGCTATTAGATTGCGCGAGTGTGCGGGTAACGTTCAATGCGGCGCCGAGTGCCGGTACCGCCAGGGAGAATTGCCGGCAAAAACCGCGGAAACGCAATAGCATCAGACTTCCGCCAGATTGCCTTTCTTTTCCAGCCACTCCTTGCGATCGCTCGCACGCTTCTTGGCGAGCAGCATGTCCATGAGCTTGTCGGTGTTGTCTTTGGCCTCGATCGTCAACTGCACGAGCCGCCGGGTATCGGGCGCGATGGTGGTTTCGCGCAACTGAACCGGGCTCATTTCGCCCAAGCCCTTGAAGCGCGTGACGGTGATCTTGCCTTTCTGTTTCTCGGCGGCGATGCGATCCAGGATTCCTTTGCGCTCGGCTTCATCCAGCGCGTAATAGACATTCTTGCCGGAATCTATGCGGAATAGCGGCGGCATGCACACGAATACGTGACCGCGCTCCACCAGTGCGCGGAAGTGACGCAAGAACAATGCACATAATAATGTCGCAATGTGCAGGCCGTCGGAATCGGCGTCCGCCAAAATACAGACCTTGTGGTAACGCAGGCCATCGAGCTTGCTGGAGCCGGGCTCGACGCCGAGCGCCACACTGATGTCGTGCACTTCCTGCGAGGCCAGCACTTCACCCGCGTCCACTTCCCAGGTGTTGAGGATCTTGCCGCGCAACGGCAGGATGGCCTGGAATTCCCGGTCGCGCGCCTGCTTGGCGGAGCCACCGGCGGAATCGCCCTCCACCAGGAATAATTCGCTGCGCTCCGGCTCGCCGCTGGTGCAGTCAGCCAGTTTGCCAGGCAGCGCCGGGCCGCTGGTAATTTTCTTGCGCACCACCTGCTTGCTGAGCTTCAAACGCTGCTGGGCGTTTTCGATCGCGAGCTGTGTAATCTGCTCGCCCGCTGCGGTATGTTGGTTGAGCCACAACGCCAGCGCGTCCTTGACGATGCCGGACACAAACACCGCGGATTCGCGCGCCGACAGCCGTTCCTTGGTCTGGCCTGAAAACTGCGGGTCGCTCATCTTGACCGAAAGCACATAGGCGGCGCGGTCGCAGATGTCCTCGGGCGCGAGCTTCACACCGCGCGGTACCAGATTGCGGAATTCGCAAAACTCGCGCACGGCTTCAGTCAATCCGGTACGCAAGCCGTTCACATGCGTGCCACCCTGCACCGTGGGGATGAGATTCACGTAGCTTTCCGCGAACACCTCGCCGCCGTCCGGAAGCCACACCACCGCCCAATCGGCGGCTTCCTGTTCCGCTTCCATGCCGCCGGTGAACGGCTCACTGGGCACGTACTCGTGGCCTTCAAGGGATTCAATCAGATAATCCTTGAGGCCGCCGTGATACTGCCACTCGTCTTTTTCCAGGGTCTGCTCGTTGATGAACTTGACCGTGAGGCCCGGACACAACACCGCCTTGGCGCGCAGCACGTGCTTGAGTTTCGGGATGGCGAATTTTGACGAATCGAAATATTTCGGGTCCGGCCAGAAGCGCAGGCGCGTGCCGGTGTTGGCCTTGCCCACTTCACCCTGCTCTTCCAGTTTGCCGACGCGCCGGCCGTCCTTGAAAGCCATGTGGTAATTCTTGCCATTGCGCCGCACCCAGACTTCGAGCTTGCTCGACAACGCGTTCACCACCGACACGCCCACGCCGTGCAGGCCGCCTGAAAAGCGGTAGTTCTTGTCGGAGAACTTGGCGCCGGCATGCAGACGCGTGAGGATCAGCTCCACGCCGGTGAGTTTTTCCTTGGGGTGCACATCCACCGGCATGCCGCGGCCGTCATCATTGGCCGAGAGTGAGCCGTCCTTGTGCAGGATCACCTCAATTTTTTTGGCGAAACCGGCGATGGCTTCGTCCACCGAGTTGTCAATGACTTCCTGGGCGAGATGGTTGGGACGGCTGGTGTCGGTGTACATGCCCGGCCGCCTGCGGACCGGGTCCAGGCCGGACAGAACCTCGATGTCAGCCGCGTCGTATTTGGCGCTCATGCGTCCGGGTGATTTTGCTTGGGGGCGCGGGGACTGCGCCTGTGGCCGGGAATTTTAACTGAATCCCGCCGTATCCCGCAGTCAGGAGAGATCAGCCATCAGGCTCGTGCGTAGCTCGGCGGGAATCGCGGCAACCGAGTACCCGTAATTGGCATGTTCGATGCCCGTGCTCAGCGCTGCCCCATTTTTGAGCGCGCTCACCATGGACGCCGCCAACTCAAAGCGCAAAAAGTGCACGCTGGACGTCTTGTCGGCCGTACTGCGGTCCATGTCCTCGTCGGCAAGCGCGTATACCCGGTCGCACCCCGCCACTTGCAGCCACACCTGGTCTTCGATGCCAACGAGTTTGGCGAGTGCCTGCTGACGTTCAGCCGCGTTTTCAAATTCGATCATCATGGTCGCGGTGAGGTTGCCCGCTTCCGGTATCAGGGCATTGTAGGTATCGAGCTCATCCTCGATGCCCCGTGCCTCGAAAATCCGCTCGGCGCGCAGCATTTCCTGTACCTGGTACTGCATCGTCAAGCGGTCTTCGAACAGCAGGCGCACGTGCGGCCCCACGGGCAGGCTGCGAGCCCGCTTGTGTTGCATGACCTGCCGGCGGAAGGCGTCGCGCCGCTGCGCGTAGACTTCCAGCGTCCACAGATCCTGACGGCTCAATTTTTGCATGGCGCCGTTCCTCGCCCGGTGATCGTTCTAAATGCCGTACGCGAGCCGCAGGAGCTGGAAGGGCGATTCGGGCGCACGCCGGTCCGGGAGGCCGTTCTGGATCTGCGCGCCGGCCATGGGGCAGTCGCTGAAATAGTGATCACAGCCCGATTCGGCGACCTGGTTCATCACCGGCCGGCCGATTTTCATGGAAATCTCATGAAACTCGCGCTTCACGGCATAGGTGCCGTTGTGACCCGAGCAACGCTCGATGGCCCGCACTTGCGTACCGGGCACCAATTCAAGCAACTGTTTGGTCTTGAGGCCGATGTTCTGCACGCGCTGATGGCAGGGCACGTGATACATCACCTTGCCAAGAACCTGTTTGAAATCCGTTTTGAGCTTGCCGGCTTTGTGCCGCAACATCAGGTACTCAAACGGGTCGTAGATGTTTTCCTGGACTTTCTTGACGCCGGTATCGTCCGGGAACAGGTGCGGCAACTCCTGCTTGAACATGAGCACGCAGGACGGAATCGGCGCCACGATATCCCAGCCTTCGTCCACGAGCTTCACCAGCATGGGAATGTTGGTCTCCTTGTTCTTGCGGATGGTCTCGAAATCGCCGAGCTCCAGCTTGGGCATGCCGCAGCAATGCTCCTGCGGCGTGAGTCGCGTGGGAATGTCGTTATGCTCCAGCACCGCAAGCAGATCGGCGACCCATTCGGGCTGGTTGCGGTTGCCGTAACAGGTAAGAAATACCGCCACCTTGCCGCGCGTGCCGTCAACCGCTGCTGCGGCCGCCGCAAGCGGCGCGTGATGTTTGAGACGCTGGCGCGCGGTCTTGCTGTGGAACTCGGGCACCACCGCGTCGGCGTGTACGCCGACCACACCCTGCACCAGCTTGCGCACGGCGCGACTTTTGTTCGCCGCGTTCACCGCCTGGGCCACGATGGGGATGCCGAGGAAATTGCCAAGCTGTTCCGGTGCGGACAGCGCCTTGTCGCGCACGCTGGCGCCGTGGTTCCTGAATTTGTAGGCCTTGCCGCGCAGCATGAGATGCGGGAAATCCACGTTCCAGGGGTGCGGCGGCACGTAGGGGCACTTGGTCATGAAACACAAATCACAGAGATAGCAGTGATCCACCACTTCCCAGAATATTTTGTGATCTACGCGAAAGACCTCGCCATCGGGAGTGGCATCCACTGCATCAAACAGGGTGGGAAACGAGTTGCACAGACTGAAGCAGCGGCGGCATCCCGCGCAGATGTCAAATACACGCTCCATTTCCTTGAGCAGCGACACTTCATTCCAGAAGTCGTCGTTCTGCCAGTCCAGATGATGGCGGTGGGGAGCCTTGAGACCACCTTCCTGCGCCACGCATACCTCCGCGGTCCGGGCAACGGTCACAGACGAGAATCCCGGGGATGCGGCTGCGCACCCGGGATTCAGGACAAAGCCGGTTTACTTGCCGAGGCCGTCCAGGGATTTCTGGAAGCGGTTGGCGTGCGAGCGTTCCGCCTTAGCGAGCGTCTCGAACCAGTCTGCGATTTCCGTGAACCCTTCGGCGCGGGCCGTCTTGCCCATGCCGGGATACATGTCGGTGTACTCGTAGGTCTCGCCGGCGATGGCGGACTTGAGGTTGGCGCCGGTCGGACCGATCGGCAGTCCCGTCACCGGATCCCCCACCTGCTCCAGGTATTCCAAGTGGCCGTGGGCATGTCCGGTTTCGCCTTCCGCGGTGGAGCGAAACACGGCGGACACGTCGTTGTAACCTTCCACATCGGCCTTGGCCGCGAAATACAGAT
>JBOIAZ010000010.1:0-11041 GCA_050739175.1 Gammaproteobacteria bacterium | reverse complement strand
GGTACTACCTGCGCGGCGGCGTGGGCCAGCGTCTGCATAATGAAATCATTCTGCCGGCGCACGCGCAGGGCCGTCAGGAAATCTGGCTGACGGGTGCCTCCATGGGCGGCATGGGCGGACTTCTGTTCGAACGCCGTTATCCCGCGGAAGTCAGCGGAATGGTGCTGCTCGCGCCCTACATGGGCGATGCACGTCTGATAAAAACCATCACGGCCAGTGGCGGTCCGGGCCGATGGCAGCCGGGATTGCCGCCCGCAAACATCAACCGGAGAAATTACCAGATTGAACTGTGGCGCGTGGTGCACGGCTGGGCGCGACATCCCGAAACTACCCGGAATGTCTGGCTGGTCGCCGGTTCCCGCGACCGGCTGTTGCCGTCAGCAAAACTCGTGGCGCCGCTTCTGCCGGCCGGTCATTTCCTGGAATTGCCCGGCGGCCATTCCTGGAAAGTGTGGAGTGCGGCCGCGAGGGAAATCTTCGCACGCATCGCGGCGCAATCCGCAGTCGCGGGTTGCGCCGTCAATATCAGCCAACAGAATCGTCAGGATTCCGCTGACCGCGGATCCATGCGCTGACCCACCCGCATGCTTGCGGGCATTTCCGCTGAGCGGCGGCAATCAGCCCGGCATTCCGCAGCAGGGATGATGTTTGCGACGCGCATCGTGCGCCTGCTTCTGCGGATGAGGCGCTGCGTGGCCGCGGCGCTCTGCGCTGCGATTGCGAAACTCATTGGGAGCTGCGGCGCGCGCCTTGGACTCATGCTGACTGCGGTAAGCTGCACGATCGCGCGGCGCCGGTCGGTAAGCGTAATGCCCTTGGGCGTTCGCCCGTACCACGCCCGGCCCCTTGAATGCCCCGGGCCTGGCGGTTGCCGCGATCTGTGGATGCCCGTGGTTGGCGGAAAAGCGCTGGGCCGGATTATTCAAGGCGATGCGCTCCTGGTGCACTTGCGCTGCAGTCGGCGCGATGTGTTCTTCGCGCGCATACCCTTGTTGCTCGGTCGTTGGCTGGACTGCCGTTCCGCCCGTGCCACCGTTGTAACTCACACGGTTGACCAGCGTGTTATTGACCACTGTCTGGTTGTAGGTGTTGTGCACATAGGTGATGTTCACGTTGCTCACAGCACGGTTGTAGTAAAACGCGCCTCCGCGCCAGTAGCCCCCCACGAAACCCACACCGACGTAACCGTAGCCGTAATTGATGCCCCCATAAAAACCTATGTGCGGACCCCAATAACCTGGATGCCACCAGTACATTTCGCCGCGCCAGCCCCAGTAACCGGGTGTCCACAGGAATCCGATTCGCGGCGCCAGCACCCAGGTACCCGGCACCCAGTAATAGCCATACGGGCCCCAAGCCCAGTATCCCGGGGTCCAGATATATCCCGGACCCGGCGCGAACGGCTGTGGGTAAGCAGGCAGCGGCGGCGGTCCGATGCGTACCGAAATGGCGACACTGGTTTGCGCAGAAGCGGTGCCCGGCGCGAGCAGGAGCGGCGCGCTGGATAAAGCTGCGACCAACAACAACAGGTTCAGGCTTTTCATGCGGGGGGCCTCTTTGAAACTGAATCGGATAACGCGTTTCCCCCCATCGGGTTGACCGCCGGGTAGCGCCCGCGCTGCCACCCGATGCGCAGCGCATACAAGTCGCGAAGCATGGCAATCGCATCGGGCACCACGCGCGTGACGAGCAGCGCTGCTAAACTGCGCGCCGCATGCCGCTCGCTGTTCCTGCGCCCGCCCATCAGTCCCTGCTGCGAGTGCCATCGTTTCGGCAATTCTGGTGCGCGCGCGTGGCGGCCGGCTTTGCCTACCAGATGCTCTCGGTCGCGGTCGGCTGGCAGATTTACGCGCTGACCCGCAGTACCCTGGATCTCGGTTTGATCGGTCTGGCGCAGTTTGTGCCCTCGCTGCTCTTGATGCTGCCTGCGGGCCATCTGGCCGACCGCTACGAGCGGCGGCGCATCCTGCTGGCCTCCGAATGGCTGCAATGCCTGGCGCTCGCGCTGCTGGCCGCCGGCAGTTACCTGCACTGGCTCAACGAAGGCGTGATTCTGGTGCTCATCCTACTCATCGGCGTCGGCAAGGCCTTCGAGTTCCCGGTACGTCAGGCGCTGCTGCCCGGACTGGTTGCACCCACATTACTGCCGCGCGCCATGGCCGCGAGTGCCTCGGCCGGGCAGATGACCATCATGGTCGGTCCGGCGCTCGGCGGGTTTCTCTACCTTGCCGGTCCCGGAACGGTATACGTGGTCTCGGCCTGTTTGTATGCCGGCGCGGCGTTGCTGTTCTGGAGGATGGCGCCCGTGCCGCCGTCCATCATCCGCGAGCCGCGCACTTTAAAAACCGTGTTCGCCGGCATCGCTTATATCCGCCATCGGCCGGTAATTTTCGGCGCAATTTCACTCGACCTGTTCGCGGTGCTCCTGGGCGGCGCCACCGCACTCCTGCCGGTGTTCGCACGCGACATCCTGCACATGGGTCCCTGGGGTTTGGGCCTGCTGCGCGCAGCGCCCGCCGTGGGAGCGTTGAGCATGTCGGTGTGGCTGGCGCGTTGGCCGCTGCGCCGCAGCGTGGGCAAGATCATGTTTGCCTGCGTCGCGGGATTTGGTCTGGCCACACTGGTGTTTGCATTGTCCACCTCATTTGTGTTGTCACTGGCGGCACTTTGCACACTCGGTGCTTTCGATATGGTAAGCGTTGTGATCCGTGGCACGCTGGTGCAACTCGATACCCCCGATGACATGCGGGGACGGGTGAGCGCGGTTAACGCCATGTTCGTGACCACCTCGAACCAGCTTGGCGAATTCGAATCCGGCGTCACCGCCGCCTGGTTCGGCACCGTGCCGGCGGTAGTGATCGGCGGCCTCGGCACGCTGGCCGTGGTGGGCTTGTGGATGTGGTGGTTTCCGGCACTGCGCAAACGCAGACGGCTTGAGGCCGCGGTAACCTGACGGAATGATCCGGCAAAAAAAGCCGCACCGAAAGCTGCGGCTGTGGATTTTTATTCCGGCTGAGTGCCGTTACCGGCGCGGAGGCCGGCCGTGGTCTTTCCGGTCGCGATCACTAGAACTCGGGGATGGAGCGCGTGGCTGAAAATGCGGCTCGCTCTGGAATGACGAGCGGACCGGAGCCGCACGGAATTGCTCCGGACGCGGCCTCTCGCTGCGGTTCAAATTCCAGTTGCCCTGATCCGTACGCACCGCTGGCTGACCGGCGCTCGCATATGGATTGCCGATGCTCATGGCCGGCGGCTTCGGAGGATGCTCTTCGTGCTTGCGTACCGGTGGCGGTGTGGGCCGCGGATTTTCCGCGCGCACCCTTGGCGCATAATTGTTCTGCATGGGACGCATCGCCGGCCGATACTCATTGACGTTGGGCTGGAGCGGCCGTACCTGCGGTTCGCGCTCGACGCGCATCTCGTTTCGGACCGCCGGTGGCAGCGGATGCGCCTCGTTGCGGTAAATGTAACCGGTGCGCGCGGAATTCATGCGCACCACGTCCGTGCCGGTGAACACGCCGGGCCGCGCATTGGCCACGATCTGCGGCCGTCCACGATTTTCGGCAAACCGCTGTTGCGGGGTATTCAGGGCCACGCGCTGCTGCTGCAGTTGCATGACGGTGGGAGACACGTGCCGTTGCTCCGCATACACCCGCTGCTCGGGCGTCGGGCGCACCGGAATGCCGCCGACTCCGCCGTTGTAACTCACGCGCACCCCGGTGGTGACCGTGTTGCTCACCGGCTGGTTGTAGGTATTGTGAATGTAAGTGATGTTCACATTGGTGATGGCGCGGTTGTAATAGAACGAGTTCCCCCGCCAATAGCCGCCCCAGTAGCCGTAACCGTTGTAGCCGTAGCCGTAATCAATACCACCGTAGAATCCCACGGTCGGACCCCAGTAACCGGCGCGCCACCAGTAGTAGCCGCCGTCCCAGGCCCAATAGCCGGGTGTCCAGAACAGGCCGACCGCCGGCGCCAGCACCCAGGTTCCCGGCACCCAGTAATAGCCGTAGGGACCGTAGGACCAGTAGCCGGGTGTCCACATGTAGCCGATGCCGGGACAGATGGGTTGCGGGTACCAGGGAATGGGCGGTGGTGCAAAACCAACCGAGATGTTCAGATAGACCTGTGCCGAGGCCGTACCCGGAACGGCCATAAGGGGTCCGGCCAGGGCCGTCACCATCACGAATGTCACGAGGATCCGTTTCATGTTGCGCCTCCTACGAATGCTCTTGCCGGAAACAACGCACGCCACACGGGAAGAGTTTACTGCGTGCACGCGCCCGCAACATTAAAACCGCGTAATCCGGACCCCTGGTTACACTTTGTTACAGACTGCGGCCGTCGAAGTGATTGACCTTGAGCGCGCCGATATCCAGCCCTTCGAGACAGCGCACATTGACCGCCACCATGTCCTTGCCCTCCTTGTCCTTGGCCATGCCGAAAGGCGCGCAGCCACATTCGGGGCAGAAGTAATGCATGATGCGGTGTTTGTTGAAGGTGTAGAAATTCATATTGGATTCCGGGGTCTTGAGTTTCAGCTTGGCGCGCGGCAAGAACCACAAAAGATGCCCGCGCCGCTGGCAAATCGAGCAATTGCACGAGGTCACCGGCCCCGGCTCGGCCTCGACTTGGTAACTGATTTTTCCGCAATGACAACCGCCCTGGTAAACCACGATGTCGCTCCTCGCCGGCCCCCGGCCCCGCCATCTTACTCCCAGGCCCGACAATGCCGTTTACCGGCTTGAAATAGTCCGATGCCACCCCAAAATCCGCGCCTATACCACTGGAGGAACCCCGCATGTACACGACCAAAAACAGTTTTCCGGAAAAATCCCGTACTCAGGCGATCGGCATCCTGCAGCAAAGCCTGGCGGACGCCACCGACTTGATGCACCAGGCCAAGCAGGCCCACTGGAACGTCAAGGGACCGGGCTTTATCGCCCTGCACGAGTTGTTCGACAAGATTGCCGACGCGGCCGCGGATTACGCGGACTTGATCGCGGAACGCATCATGCAGTTCGGCGGCACCGCCGAAGGCACGGTACGCATGGCCGCCAAGCGTTCGCGCCTGCCGGAATATCCCTTGAACATCACCCAGGGCCGCGAGCACGTGCAGGCGCTGTCGCAGGCGCTGGCTAATTTTGGCGAGAGCGCACGCCGTGCCATTGACCAGGCGGACGAACTGGGCGACAAGGAAACCGCCGACATCTTCACCGAGATCTCGCGCGGCGTGGACAAGTACCTGTGGTTCGTCGAGGCGCACAATCAGGCGGACAAATAATTCCACACCAACCCGGGTAAAACAACGGGCCGGCAACTGCCGGCCCGTTTTGAGTCTGCGGTTTTCACCGCTCAGTTGACGTTCAGATATCGGAACTTGAGCATCGGCCCGATCTGCGGATCACTGCCGTAGAACGCACGGAACATTTGGGCGTAATCCTCGGTGTTGCCGCGCGACAGGATCAGGTCGCGGTAGCGCTGGCCGTTGGCACGCGTCAGGCCACCGTGGTCCAGGAACCACTGATAACTGTCGTCCGCGAGCATCTGCGTCCAGTTGTAGGCGTAGTAACCCGCGGCATAGCCGTTGCTCCAGATGTGCAGGAAGTAACTGGAGCGATAGCGTGTGGGCACCTGCGGCAGGTACACACCGGTCTTCCTGAGCGCTGCGAGCTCGAACTCATCCACGCGCTGCTCCGGCGCACTCGCGGGCAGCGTATGCCACTGCATGTCGAGTTCAGATGCTGCGAGCATCTCGGTCATGTCGTAGCCCTTGTTGAAACCGCGCGCCTTGAGGATTTTCTCCAGCAGCGCTTTTGGCATCGGTTGACCGGTTTTGTAATTGATGGCGTAGTGCTCGAGCACCTTGGGATACAGCGCCCAGTGCTCGTTGAACTGCGACGGGTACTCCACGAAGTCGCGCGCCGTGGCGGTACCGGACAGGCTCGGGTATTCCTGATCGGCGAAGAAACCGTTCAGTGCATGACCGAATTCGTGGAACATGGTGATTACGTCGTCGAGACTCAGCAGCGCCGGCTGGCCGGGGGCCGGTTTGCTGAAGTTGGTCACGTTGTAGATCACCGGCAACTGGTGCAGCAGCTTCGACTGGTACACCAGATTATCCATCCACGCGCCGCCCGACTTGTTGTCGCGCTTGAAATAATCGGCGTAGAACAATCCGAGCGGCTTGCCGTTCTCGGCATACACCTCGAACACGCGCACATCCGGCTGCCACACCGGCAGGTCGTGGCGCTGCTTGAAAGTCACGCCGTAAAGCTCGTGCGCGGCATAGAACACACCGTCCTGCAGCACGCGCCATACCTGGAAATACGGCTTGACCTCGCTGGAATCCAGGTCGTACTTCTGCCTGCGCACCTGCTCGCCGTAGAAATCCCAGTCCCAGGGTTCGAGCTTGAATTTGCCGCCGTCCTTGTCAATCACCTGCTGGATTTCCGCGGCCTCCTCTTCGGCTTTGCGCTTGGCCGGTGGAATCAGCCTGGCGAGAAACGCCTCCACGTTGGCCGGGGTTTTGGCCATCTGGGTTTGCAGCGCCCAAGCGGCATAGTCGGGATAGCCCAGAATTTTGGCTTCCTCGGCCCGCACCTGAGCGAGCCGCGCAATCGTCGGCCGCGTGTCGTCGGGGCCGCCGCGCTCGGCGCGATTCCAGGACGCCTCGAACAGTTTCTCGCGTGTGGCGCGGTCGGTGAGCACGCTCAAATCCGGCTGTTGCGTGGTGTTCTGCAGCGGGATGAGCCATTTGCCATCCAGACCGCGTGCTTTAGCGTCAGCAGCCGCGGTATCCAATTGCGCCTGCGAAAGTCCCGCGAGCTTCGATTTGTCGCTCACTACCAGCGCCGCCGCATTGGATGCCGCCAGCAACTGATTGGAAAACTTGGCGCTCAACGTGGCGTCTTCCTCATTGAGATTCTTGAGCCTGGCCTTATCAGCCGGCGAGAGCCGCGCCCCTGCCAGTACGAATTGCTGGTAGTAATACTCGATCAAGCGGTGTGATTCGGGATCGAGCTTGAGCTTGTCACGCTCCTGATAAATGCTCTCGACGCGCTCGAACAGTTTCGCATTCAGGAAAATCGCGTCCTGATTGGCCGCCAATTTGGGGGCCACGTCCTCCTCGGTCTTCTGCAGCGTGGGATCGGTGTTGGCACCGGTCATCAGGTTGAAAGAACGCATGACGCGGGTCAGCAGCTGGCCGCTCTTTTCCAGCGCCACCAGCATGTTCTCGAAGGTCGGCGGCGCTGGATTGTCGGCGATGCTCTGCACTTCGGCCAACTGCTGCTTCATGCCCGCCTCGATGGCCGGCAGGTAATCGCTGTCCTTGATCCTGCTGAATTCCGGCGCCTGAAACGGCAGCGTGCTGGGCGCAAAAAACGGGTTGCTGCGGGCCGAGTCATTGGGCGTCATGGAATGGGTTCCATCGGCCAAAACCCCCGGGGCGGCACACAGCGCAAACATGCCGGCGAGCACAAGGGCAACGGTGCGAAACATGGGGGCTTCCTTTGGTGGGCACAACCGGCCGGTGGGCGGCGCGGAGTGCGCACTCTACTGCATCCGCGCTGTCAGTCAAAGCGCATGCTGGTGCTTGCCCCTGGTGATACTCGCCTAATCATTCACATACACGGCAGTTGGATCTTTTAGGTAGCTTTCGAGATTCCTGGGCCGGTATCGCAACGTGGCCTTGTCGAAGCGGGCTTTCACGGATGCGTGCACGCCTTGGTGCGCCGCCGGCTGCTTCAAGACTATGTGGCGCCGGCCGCTGCGAAACCAGCTCAGGAACTTGAACAGACCGGTAAGCGAATTATGCAGCGTGCCGAGAGGATTGGGCGCAGAAAACTGCTTTTTGTCCAGCGCCAAACCCGCCTGCTCGGCCCGCCGCCACATCCAGGCGAGCGTACCGTTTGACAATCCGTCGTCTTTGTAACCACCACCCACGTCCGAGTGCACGCCCGCGAACCAAACCTGTTCCAGCACCTGCGCCTTGGGTGCGCCGACCTGCTGCTGCCACAGACAAGGCACGAAGGTACTGCGACGCTCGTCCACCGCCAGCGCCTGATAGGCATAGTGCGTAAAGCTGCTCAGGTCCGTATCGTGGAAACGTTCCACCAGTTTTCCAAGAGCCGTGCCGGGGATGCCCAAGGAACCCACCGTGTCCCATACGCCGATGAAATGAATGATGAAATCCTGCGGCTCCACGAACTCCGGCCAAGCGTAGGCCTGGCGGTAATTGCGCGCGCGCAGCGCGCGCGGATGGGTCTCCAGTCCGCGTTCAATGTATCGCGCATGGGCTTCCGAGATGCGCGCGAAGTTCTCCGGGCGCAGAATGCCGGCACTGCGGATCAGGCCCGCGAGGCTGCGCACCGTGTACGCGCCGCGGCTGAAACCGAAGAGATACAGCTTGTCGCCCGGACGGTAGTTCAAAACCAGATAACCGTACAGGTCTTGGACGTTTTCACTCAGGCCAGCACCGGTAGCGCCGCTTAGCAGCCGCCACGCCCCGATACCTTGCGAGCCGAGACCGATCTGGTAACAGGAAAGCTGCTTCTGGCCCTTTTTGCTTTTGGCCAGCAGCGCTTTGTGGAGCTTGACTACATTGGTCGGATTGGCCGCTTCATTGCTCTCCCAGGTACCGTCCGCAAAGATCGCGATATTCCTGGCCATTAGTGACTCCTTTTAGTGGCCTCGCCCCCATGACTTAAAGATAGCATCGGAACTAACAGTTTCCGCAACGGGAATTACCCTATGCACCCACCAAAGCACCGCTGCCAATTTTTCGTGAAGGGTAATCTCCTAATGCCATACGCACTACTCAGGAACCGAGATACTTGACCACCCATGCGTTGATCGCCTGGTAGTACAGCTCGCGGTGCACCGGATCCTGCGGCGAATGGTGCGCGCCGGGGATGCCGATGAATTCCACCGGCACGTGACGGCTCGCGAGCGCGTGATAGAGCGCGAACGATTCGGTGATCGGCACCGTGGTGTCGTCGGTGCCCGAGAGGATCAGCGTCGGCGTAGTGATGTCGCCGGCGTAGGTGATGGGCGAGCCGGTGCGGTAAAGCGCAGCGCTGTCCGGGTCCCACGGGGTGCCGCCCAGCGAGTCGCGTGTCCAGGCAAGGTTGCCGGCGGCGGAGAGTTCGTATTCCTCGGTCCAGTCCACCGCACCGTCGCCCACCACCGCGCAGCGCCAGAAGTGCTGGTGCGAGATCAGCCAGGCCGTCATGTAGCCGCCATAGGAGTGGCCGGTCGCGGCGATGCGCGACTCGTCCACAATGCCCTGCTTTTCCAGCATCCTGATGCCTGAGATCACGTCGCTGTCGGGACCTGCACCGGGATCGCGGTAGATCGCGTGCATGTGCGCGTTGCCCAAGTTGTCACTGCCGCGGTAATTGGGCTCGAATACCAGATAGCCGTCCGCGGCAAACAGATCGCGCAACGGACCAATCTCGTTGGTGTCGAAGCCTTCGCTGGAAGACGCTTCCGGGCCGCCGTGATCCCAGACCACCAGCGGGTATTTCTTGCCGGCCGCGTAGCCGTTGGGATAAGTGAGGATGCCGTCATTCATCTGCCCGTCCGGCGCTCGCCAAGTCGCCTCGATGCTGCGCGGCCAGGCGTAGTTCGCAAAGTGGCGGTTGAAATCGGTCAGCCGCGTCGGCTTGCTGTCCGTTGTGCGCAGCAGGTAAAGCTCCGGCGCCTGCGTGGCATTGTCGGCGACCACGGCGAGCGCGCCTTGAGGCGACACGGAAAAGCTCAGCGCATTCAGTCCATCCAAATTGATCGCGTGACCTTTGGCGTGCAGCGGCTGTACATAGAGCTTGCTCCCGACGTGGTCATCGGCCATCACCACCACGCCGCCGTCCGGCAGCCAGGCGAAATCGGGCAGCAGATTGCGATCGAGGTCGGCGCTCACGTCGCGTGCAGAACTGCCGTTGGGCGAACCAATGAACAGGTCCATGTCGCTGACCGCGCCTGGTCCATGTATATATAGATAGGCAATGGCGTCGCCGCGCGGTGCGAAGCGTGGCGTGTATTCGTAACTGAGCTTGTCCGTGATCGGGTGCTCTTCACCGGTCGCCACGTTCACCGCCATGATGCGCGTGCGGTCCGAGTCACCGTCATCGGCATTGGCCTGCTGCGTATACGCGATCCAGTGGCCGTCCGCCGACCACGCAGGCGCTGACACGCCGCCACCAAACGGCGGTGCCGCTTCCAATACGCTGGCGGACCCGTGGGTCAACTCGCGCGTCTTTCCGCTTTTCACCGTCAGCAGCCAGATGTGCGAAGGCACGGGCGGCTTGTTGATCAGGTAATCGTCGTCGTGAATGCTGAAGAGATCGTGGTGCGTACGCAGGTCCTTCGCGCTCAGCGGCGAATCGTCCTCCGTGACATAGGCGATGGCGTCCCCGTCCGGGCTCCAGGCAAACTGCTCAACGCCGTTCGGCGCATCGCTGAGTTCTTCCGGCGTGCCGCCCACGGCCGGCACCGTGTAAATCTGCGCCTTCTGCTTGCCGACTTCGGCGGTGAACGCCAGGGTACGGCCATCCGGCGACCAGCGCGGGCTGCTCAGCTCGCGCATGCCCTGCACCAGCACCTGTGAGCTGCCGCCCGCCGTGTCCATCACCCGCAGGGTCGCGTCGTAACGGTCATGCACGAAATCGGAGCGCACCGTCAGGAACGCGATCTGCCGACCGTCCGGGGAAAATTGCGGCGACTTGATCCGGATGAGTGCCCGGTAGTCCTGCAATTGAATCGGCGTGCCGGCCGCCCAGACCGCCAGGGGCACAAACAACAACACGGCAAAACCGGGAAGACCGATACGATGCTTCATGAGAGTTGTCCTGGTTATGGGGGTGGCGGGCAAACGGTTTCGCCCGCAAAACGTGTGCTCTACAAAACCCGCGGTGTTCCATGCAGCCAGACGGGCACTTGAGCCGATACCACGTGACATCCAGCCACGCGGCAAAACATGACATCCGCCCTTCAATTCTTACTATACGCTTGCCGGCGCGGGAGCGCGGCATCTTTACAC
>JBOIAZ010000009.1:0-29420 GCA_050739175.1 Gammaproteobacteria bacterium | reverse complement strand
GGCCACATCCACGAGCGCGGTGCCGGTGCCGAGCATGCCGATGCGTGCGGCCGCGGCGTAGGACAGGTCGATGATGCGGTTGGCGACAAACGGCCCGCGATCGTTGACCTTCACGATCACGCTTTGCCCGCTCTGCAGATTGGTGACGCGTACGTAGCAGGGCAACGGCAGCACCTTGCTGGCCGCGGTCATGGCGAACATATCGTAGGTCTCGCCGTCGGAAGTGCGCCCGCCGTGGAATTTGGTGCCGTACCAGGAGGCGATACCGCGCTCATGGTAGCCCGCACAGCTCGGCAACAGGGAGTAGCTCTGACCACTGACGGTGTACGGCGACTGATTGCCGTAACGACTCGGCGTCACGTACTGCGGGACGGCGTTCGGTATCCGCGACAGGTCCACAGGCTGGGCCGGGCCGTGATCCTGCGTGGGGAATTGCGCGCAGCCGGCGAGCAGCAGCACTGCCACCAGCAGCGGTGCCGCATACTCTTCAGGGCGGCGCACCCCGGCCTGCCAATGCGCGTACCTGGTTGATGCGCGTCGCCAGATCGTAGACTGCCATGGCATACAAGGGGCTCCGGTTGTATTTCAAGATGGCACGGAAATTGTCCAGCCCCAGCCAGTACTGCATGCCGTTGTCCGGCAACTGCAGCGCGACCAGCATCGTTGGCGTGTCGTCCGCCAATCCCGTGCTCGTCACCACGCCCGCGGCACGCAGTGCCCCGACGGTGGTGGGCGTGAGTGCAGTGGGCGGCTCGGCAATAACCGAAGGCACGGCCGCCGGCACTGCCACCAGTCCCTGCGGCTGCCAGCCCTGCAGGTGCAAGTAGTTGGCCACGCTGCCGATGATGTCGGCCCAGTCATGCCAGATGTCCGGCGGATCGCGGCCGTCAAAGGCCACGGCGTAACGCCGGTAGCTGTCCGGCATGAATTGCGGCACGCCCATGGCGCCGGCATAGGAGCCGCTCAGGCTGAGCGGATCCAGATGCCGCTCGCGACACATGAGCAGGTATTGTTCGAGTTCGTACTGGAAAAACGTCGCGCGTGCCGGGTAGTCGAACGCCAGCGTGGTGAGCGCATCGAGTACCGAATAGCCGCCTTTCTGGTGACCGTAAAAACTTTCCACGCCGAGGATGGCGACCACGATGGCGGCCGACACGCCGTATTGCGCCTGTGCCTGATCGAGCAGCGCGGCATGTGCGTTCCAGAACTCAACGCCCGCCTTGACGCGCGGCGCGTTCACGAACAGCGGCTGATACTGATACCAGGGCTTGGCTTCGTACGGTTTGGCGATGGCGGCAAGAATACTGTCGTTCTTCTGCACCGCGCCCAGGGCTTTTTCCAGCCAGGCGCGCTCGAAGCCGTCCCGTTGCACCAGTTTGGCAATGAACGCCTGTACATCAGTGCGCGCCGTGTAACCGGCGGGTGCCGCTGGTGGGGTCGTGGGCGGCGCGGGGTGTGGCGGCGCCGCGGGCGGCGGTTTGATCAGGTGGGCACAACCGGCCAGCAGTGCGCCTGCGGCCAGCAACATGAATGTTGGCAGAGTGCACGCGTGCCTCATGTCGCGAGCAGCTTGCGGTGCGAATGGATGCTCATGAGCATGCCGAAACCGGCCATGAGCGTCACCAGCGAACTGCCGCCGTAGCTCACCAGCGGCAAGGGCACCCCTACGACCGGCAGGATGCCCGAGACCATGCCGCTGTTGATGAACACGTAGGTGAACAGCGCCATGCTGAGCGCGCCGGCCAGGAGCCGCGAATAGGTGTCCTGGGCGCGCAGCGCAATCAGCAAGGAGCGCGCGATGATGAAACCGTAAATCGCGAGCAGCACGATGGCGCCGATGAAACCGAATTGCTCGCCGAGCACGGCATAGATGAAATCCGTGGAGCTTTCCGGCAGGAAATCGAGCTGCGACTGGCTGCCGTGCAGCCAGCCCTTGCCGAACACACCACCCGAGCCGATGGCGATCTGCGACTGGATGATGTGATAGCCCGCACCCAGCGGATCGCGTTGCGGGTCGAGAAAGCTCAACAGGCGCTCGCGCTGATAGCCGTGCATGAAGTGCCAGACGATGGGTGTAGTGATCACCAGCGCCAAGGCGATCAGCAGAATCACGCGCCAGCGCAACCCGGCCAGAAATACGCCGAAGGCGCCGGCGCTCAGGATCAGGAGCGCCGTGCCCAGATCCGGTTCGATGGCGACCAGCAGCACCGGAATGAAAATCATGGCCGCGAGCGGGAACAGTTGTCTCCAGTTGGGCGGCAGCGGGCGCTCGTGCAGGTACCAGGCGACCATCATGGGCACGGCGACCTTCATGATTTCGGACGGCTGGATGCGCACCACTCCGAGGCTCAGCCAGCGCTGCGCACCGCGGCCGATGTGGCCGGAGTGCAGCGTGAACAACAGCAGCAGCAGGCCGAGAGCGAACAGCCAGGGTGACCACAGTCGCAGGACCTGCGGTGAAATCTGCGCCACCACCAGCAGCACCACGAATGACACGGCCACGCGCACCGACTGCCGATATACCAGGCCGGCATCCTGGTTGCTGGCGCCGTAGAGAATCACGAGTCCGGCGAGCGCCAGGATCACCAGCGCCAGCAGCAGTTGGCCGTCGAGACGCAGGCGGTGCAGCACCTGTTCACCGAGGCTGACGTCGCCGCGGGGTGGTGCGGGGGCGAAGAAGCTGAACATCATGGCGGCTTCGGCGCGGGAGTGATTTCGTGCAAAAGATACTCGTCCATGACCGCGCGCGCTATGGGCGCAGCGGTAGCGCCGCCGCCGCCGCCGTGATCCACTTCCACAGCTATCGCGATGCGCGGATCGTTGACCGGCGCGAAAGCGATGAACAGCGCGTTGTCGCGCAGCGCCTTGGGGATGTCGGCTTCGCTTTCTTCGCCGAAAACCCCGAGGCGCTTGCGGTACACTTGGGCGGTGCCGGTTTTGCCGGCCATGCTGTACTTGGCGCCGATACCGATGCTGTGCGCCGTACCCTGCCAGGTGGCGACCACGTTTTTCATGGCCTGCACCACGATGTTCCAGGCGCCGGCGTAGGATTCCTCCACGGGCGGTAACGCGTGCGGCTGGGTGTCGGTGATGGCGCCGGAGAGCGGATCGCCGATGGCGTGCAACAGGTGCGGCACGTAGCGCTGGCCGCGCATGGAGATCGCCGCCACACCGTCGGCCAGCTGCAGCGGCGTCACCAGCAGGTATCCCTGACCGATGCCGATGATCACCAGGTCGCCCAGATACCACGGCTGGTGCAGCGTCTGGCGTTTCCACAACGGCGAGGGCACCACGCCGTCGCGCTCGCCCATTAGGTCGATGCCGCTGGGTTCACCGAAGCCGAGTTGCGTGGTGAGGTATTGGTGGATGCGGTCAATGCCGAGCTTCATGGCGACGGTATAGAAGTACACGTCGCAGGACTGGGTGATGGCGTTCGGCAGATCGATCTCGCCGTGGCCGCCGGCTTTCCAGTCGCGGTACGGATGCGGATTGTGAGGCACGTACAGATAGCCGGGGCACATGAGATTCTTGAAAGGCTCCACCACCTTGTAGTTGAGTGCGGCGAGTGCCAGGAACGGCTTGATGGTGGAACCCGGCGGATACTGGCCGCGCAGCGCGCGATTGAACAGCGGCTGCATCGGGGCGCTGTTGAGCTGAGCGAAATCCGCCGGGCTGATGCCGCCGACGAACAGATTGGGATCGAACGACGGCGTGCTCACCAGCGCCAGGACCTCGCCGTTGCGTGGGTCTATTGCCACCACGGCACCGCTGTTGTCGCCCAGCGCCTTCTCGGCGGTTTCCTGCAGGCGTATGTCCAGGCTGAGATACAGGTTCTTGCCCGGCACCGGCGCGGTACGCGAGACGATGCGTACCACGCGACCTTGGGCGTCGGTTTCCTCCTGGCGGACGCCCACGGATCCGTGCAGCAGGCTTTCATAAGCGCCCTCGATGCCGATCTTCCCGACCCGCGAGGTACTGATGTACTGCTCGGGATCCAGCTTGACGAGTTCGTCCTGACTGATGATGCCGGTGTAACCGATCACGTGCGCGGTCACCGCACCCAGCGGGTAATAGCGGCTGAGTGTGGCGCGGATGTCCACGCCCGGGAAATCCTGGCGGTTCACGGCAAAGCGCGCCACCTCGGTGTCGGACAGGTTGGCGCGTATCGGCAGCGGCTGGAACGGTTTCTTGGTCTTGAGCAGGTCGTCGAATTGCTTCAGGTCCTGTGGGCGGATGGCGACGATCTTGCCGAGCGCCGCGAGCGTGGCCTTGAGATCCGGCACCTGTTCCGGAGTGATGTCGAGCTCATAGCTGGGGCGGTTTTCCGCCAGCAGCACGCCGTTGCGGTCGTAGATCAAGCCGCGCGGCGGCATCACCGGTTCGGTGCGCAGACGGTTGCCTTCGGCCAGCGTCACGTAGTGCTGGTGGCTGAGGATCTGCAGGTAAAACAGCCGCGCCACCACCGCCAGCATCAATATCAGTCCAATGCTGCCCACCACGATGACGCGCAGGCTGAACTGATGGCGCTCCAGCCATTCATTGCGGATGCGGATACGCGCCACGTCAACTGACCTGGAACCGCTGCTGCACCATGCCGAGGAGCTGCATAGTCCAGGGCCACAGCAGAGTGGTGATCAGCACCGGTATCCAGCGCAACAGCGCGCCCTGGGTGAAACCCAGCATGCCGTCAATCCAGTAAAGCACGAAGGTGTAGAGCAACATCAACAGCAATACCACCAGCGTCTGTTGCCACCAGGGGTAGACGCGGATCTGGAGGTGCAGCTTGAGCGTTATCCACGCGACCAGCAGCAGCGCGAATGCATGCTCGCCGAGCAGCGAGCCGGTGAGCGTGTCGAAGACAATGCCGACGCAGAAGGTCACCAGCAGTCCCACGCGATTGGGCAGGAACAGGCACCAGAAAACCGTGGTCAGCAGCAGCCATGCCGGCCGGAACGGTTCCGCCCAGTCCGGCAACGGCCAGATGCTGAGCAGCAGCGCCACCACATAGGTGAGGACGATGACCCAGTTGGCGCGTCGGCGCAGCACGCTGTTCATCGCGGTTTCTTCCGTGGCGGAATCTTTGGCTTGCGTTCAGGCGGTGGCGGCGGGGACGGCGGCGCAACGGCGGGGAAAAACAGCAGCACCGTGTGGCCGCCGTTCAGTTCGGCCACCGGTTGGGCGCGCACGCTGGCAAACGGTTCCGCCGGGTTGCGCTGCACGCGGGTGACCACCGCCACCGGATAGCCGGGCGGATAGCGACCGCCGAGACCCGAGGTCACGAGCAGATCGCCCACCTGCACGTCGGCGCTATTGGCCAGATAGGGCAGCGACAGCGCGTTGGCGTCCACGCCGCCGACCGCCAGGGTACGTAAACCGCTGCGGTTGATCTGCACCGGTATGGCCTGATTGGGATCGGTGATGAGTGCGGCTTCCGAGGACCACGGGTCGGCGCGGATGATCTGGCCGACGATGCCGCGCGCATCGAGCAGCGTCTGGCCGTCGTAAACCCCCGCACGCGTACCCTTGTCGATGGTGATCACGTGACGAAACGGATCCATGTCCACGGCCAGCAGCGTGGCGGCCATCACGTGTCCGTCCACTCGCTTGCCGGCCTGCAGCAAGTCACGCAGGCGTGCGTTCTCCTGTTCGAGCGCCTGGAATTGCTGCAATTGTGTGGAGTCGGCCAGCAATTGCTGACGCATGGCCGCGTTGTCGCGCACCAGGGTGCCGTGCGCGGCGAGTTTTTCTCCGGCCCAGTCGGCGAGTGCATACGGGGCGTTCACTGCCGCCTGGATGGGATAGACCACGGTGGACAGCGCGGCGTGCACCCGCGCCAAGTGGCCGCGCTGGTGGTCGTAGAACATCAGCAGGATGCAGGCGGCAATCAACAGCAGCGTGCGCAGCGTGCCCGCGGGATTGGGCGTGAACAATCGCGGCGCACGCTGCAGGCGGTGCACTCTGAGCATGCGCGTCAGACCGCACCGCCGCCAGCGCGGTAGCGTGCACGGATGGGAAACAGCAGAGCAGTCAAACCGGTCTCCGGGCGCAACTCAGGCGCCGCTGGTGCGGCCATGATTTTCCGGGGAGCGGGCGGCGGCTGCAAGCGCCGCACAGGCGGGCCGAATGCGGCGGACGCCGTCATTCGACGGCAAATGTCTCCGGGCCGAATTCGTCAATGAGTTCCAGCACCTTGCCGCCGCCGCGCGCCACGCAGGTGAGCGGATCGTCGGCCAGAATCACCGGCAGGCCGGTTTCCTCGCGCAGCAGCCGGTCGATGTCGCGCAGCAGCGCGCCGCCGCCGGTGAGCACGATGCCGTTGGTGGCCACGTCCGAGCCGAGTTCCGGCGGGGTCTGTTCGAGCGCGGTGCGCACGGCACCCACGATGCCCGCCAGCGGCTCCTGCAGGGCTTCCAGAATCTCGTTGCTGTTGAGCACGAACGTGCGCGGTACGCCTTCGGACAGATTGCGGCCCTTGACTTCAAGTTCGCGCAGTTCCTTGCCGGGGTAAGCCGAGCCGATTTCGTGTTTGATGCGCTCGGCCGTGGCCTCGCCGATGAGCGTGCCGTAGTTGCGGCGCACGTAGCTGATGATGGCCTCATCGCATTTATCGCCGCCGATGCGTACCGAGGCAGCGTACACGATGCCGTTCAGGGAAATCACCGCGACCTCGGAGGTGCCGCCGCCGACGTCGAGCACCATCGAACCCTTGGCCTCGTGCACCGGCAGACCGGCGCCGATGGCCGCCGCCATGGGTTCCTCGATCAGGTACACGCGGCGCGCGCCGGCGCCGGCGGCGGATTCGCGGATCGCGCGCCGCTCCACCTGTGTCGCGCCGTAGGGCACGCACACCAGCACGCGCGGCGTCGGCCGGAAGTAGCGGTTACCGTGCGCCTTGCGGATGAAGTGCTTGAGCATCTGTTCGGTGACCGTGAAGTCGGCGATCACGCCGTCCTTCATCGGACGGATGGCGACGATGTTGCCGGGTGTGCGTCCCAGCATGCGTTTGGCGTCGGCGCCGTAGGCTTCAATGACCTTGTTGCCGCGTCCCGGCTCTTCGCGGATCGCCACCACCGAGGGTTCATTGAGAATCACGCCCTTGCCGCGCATGTAGATGAGCGTGTTGGCGGTGCCGAGGTCTATGGACAGGTCGGTGGAGAAGAATCCACGCATGCTTTTGAACATGGGCATTTTTTTGGAGTAGCTCGGGATGACGGTCCCGGTTAAAAGGCGCATTACTCTAACAACGGCGACCCGTGGCGGCAAGCCGGTTCATGGCATAATTTGCTGAAAATCCCGGATTTTCCCCGGGTGGCTTCATGGAGCACGAGTATGGCGTTGACCCCGGCCGAAGTCAGGACCATTGCACACCTGGCGCGCTTGGCCGTCGGCGAGCAGGATATCCCGCAGTATGCCCGCAACCTGTCGCGCATCCTGGAATTCGTGGCGCAGCTCGACAAGGCCGACACCCGCGACATCGCACCCATGGCGCATCCGCTCGACATGGCGCAGCGCCTGCGCGACGACGCCGTTACCGAAACCAACCAGCGCGATCTGTTCCAGCAAAATGCACCCCGGGTGCAGGCCGGTCTGTACATCGTGCCCAAGATCATCGAATGACCGCAGGCGCGGCCCCGGGGCCGCGTGGAATTCACTGAACATGCACACTCAAACCCTGGCCGAACTGGCGCGCGACCTCAAGGCGCGCAAAATCTCCAGTGAAGAACTGACGCGCAGCTATCTCGCGCGCATCGGGCGCTTCAATCCGGAACTCAACGCCTTTGTCACCGTGCTGCGCGAGCCGGCGCTGGCCGAGGCGCGCGCGGCGGATGCGCGGCTTGCGAAAGGCGATGCCGGTCCGCTCGCGGGCGTGCCCATCGCGCACAAGGACATCTTTTGTACCGCCGGCGTGAAGACCAGTTGCGGCTCGAAGATGCTCGATAACTTCGTTGCGCCCTACGACGCGCACATCGTGACGCGCCTCAAACAGGCGGGTACCGTGCTGCTCGGCAAGACTAACATGGACGAGTTCGCCATGGGCTCGTCCAGCGAAACCAGTTTTTACGGGCCGGTGAAGAATCCCTGGGACCGGACGCGCGTGCCCGGCGGTTCCTCCGGCGGTTCGGCCGCGGCGGTGGCCGCGCGCCTCGCACCCGCGGCCACCGGCACCGACACCGGCGGCTCTATCCGCCAGCCGGCGGCGCTTACCGGCCTGACCGGCATCAAACCCACTTACGGGCGCGCGTCGCGCTACGGCATGATCGCGTTCGCCTCGAGTCTGGATCAGGCTGGTGTGATCACCTGCACCGCGGAAGATGCCGCCTTGCTGCTCGGCGTGATCGCGGGCTTCGATGCACGCGACTCCACCAGCGTGGACCGGCCGGTGCCGGATTACAGCGCGGCGCTGCAGCAACCGCTCGAGGGTCTGCGCATCGGCGTGCCCAGGGAATTCTTCGACGCCGGACTGGATGCACGCGTAGGCCAGGCGGTGCAGGCGGCACTCTCTATATATAGGAAGCTCGGCGCGAACGTGCAGGAAATCAGCCTGCCGAACTTCGGCCTGTCGGTGCCCACCTATTATGTGGTGGCGCCGGCCGAGGCCTCATCCAACCTGTCGCGCTTCGACGGCGTACGCTACGGTCATCGCTGCGAAAATCCCGTGGACTTGATGGACCTGTACACCCGCAGCCGCGGCGAGGGTTTCGGCGCGGAAGTCAAACGCCGCATCATGACCGGCACCTACGTGTTGTCCGCCGGCTATTACGATGCCTATTACCTCAAGGCCCAGAAGACCCGCGCGCTGATCCGCCGGGATTTTCTCGAGGCGTTCAAGCACGTGGACCTGATCATGGGACCCACCACGCCCACGCCGGCGTTTAAGCTGGGCGAAAAGACCGAAGATCCGGTCACCATGTATCTCAATGATATCTACGCGAACGGAGTCAACCTTGCCGGTCTGCCCGGTCTGTCCGTGCCCATGGGTTTCGTGGACGGCCTGCCGGTCGGCCTGCAGATCATCGGCAATTATTTCGACGAGGCGCGCATGCTGGCCGCCGCACACCAGTATCAGCGCGAGACCGACTGGCACCGGCAAATCCCCAAGGGCTTCGAGTAACGGCCATGCAATGGGAAACCGTCATCGGGCTTGAAATCCATACCCAGCTGCTGACCCGGAGCAAGATCTTTTCGGGTGCCGCCACGGCGTTCGGCGCGCTGCCCAATACCCAGGCCTGCCTCGTGGATCTGGGCTATCCGGGCGTGCTGCCGGTGCTCAATCAGGAGGCGGTGCGCATGGCGGTCAAGTTCGGGCTGGCCGTCGGCGCCAGCATCGCGCCGCGCTCGGTATTCGCACGCAAGAATTATTTCTACCCGGACCTTCCCAAGGGCTATCAGATCAGCCAGTACGAGTTGCCGGTGGTGAGCCGCGGCAGCGTGGAAATCGAGCTCGAGGACGGCACCAGCAAACGCATCGGCATCACACGCGCGCACCTTGAAGAGGACGCCGGCAAGTCGCTGCACGAGGGTTTCGAGGGCGTGTCCGGCATCGATCTCAACCGCGCCGGCACGCCGCTGCTGGAGATCGTCTCGGAGCCCGAACTGCGCTCGGCCAAAGAAGCCGTGGCCTACATGAAGAAGATCCACACGCTGGTGCGCTATCTCGGCATCTGCGACGGCAACATGCAGGAAGGCTCGTTTCGCTGCGACGCAAACGTGTCCCTGAGGCGCAAAGGTGACCCGAAATTCGGCACGCGCGCGGAGTTGAAGAACATCAACTCGTTCCATTTCGTGGAGAAGGCCATCAACTACGAAATCGAACGCCAGTCTGAGCTGCTGGAAAGCGGCGGCAAGGTGGTGCAGGAAACCCGGCTGTACGATGCGAAAAAGAATGAAACCCGCTCGATGCGCAGCAAGGAAGAAGCCAACGATTACCGCTATTTCCCCGATCCCGATCTGTTGCCGCTGGAGATCGCGCCGGCGCTCATCGCGGCGGTGGGCAAGACCCTCCCGGAATTGCCGGATGCCAAGCGCCAGCGCTTCGCGACGCAATACGGCCTGTCCGCGTACGACGCCGGATTGTTGACTGCAAGCCGCGAGCTGGCGGATTACTACGAGGCGGTGGTCAGGGCCGTGGGCGGCGAACCGAAAGCCTGCGCCAACTGGCTGATGGGCGAACTGTCCGCGGCGCTCAACCGCGGCAATCAGGACATCGCCGCGAGTCCGGTGAGCGCCGCCATGCTGGCCGGCCTGATCAAGCGCGTGCTGGACAACACCGTGTCCGGCAAGCTTGCCAAGGAGGTGTTCGAGGCCATGTGGGCCGGCGAGGGCGACGCCGACGCGGTGATCACCAGGCGTGGCCTCACGCAGATCACCGACAGCTCGGCCATCGAGATAGTCATTGACCAAGTCATGGCGGCTAATCCCGAACAGCTGGCCGCTTACCGTGCCGGCAAGGACAAGCTGTTCGCGTTCTTTGTCGGCCAGGTGATGCAGGCCAGCAAGGGCAAGGCCAATCCGCAGCAGGTCAACGCGCTGCTGAAACGCAAGCTCGCGGGTTGAATCAGCGCGCGCATTGAAACGGCCTGGCACTGGCCCCATAAACAGGCGCATGCCGTACATTGCCGTTCAATCCGCACAGAACTCCGCTGCCGAGCACGACACGCTGCGGCGTTTCATCTTCGAGCAGTTGCCGGTGCAGGGCCGCCACGTGCATCTCGATGCCAGCTGGCGCGCGATCCAGCAGCACCAGGATTATCCCCAGCCGGTACGCAAGCTCCTGGGCGAGGCGCTGGCCGCGGCGGCGTTGCTGTCTGCAACGCTCAAATACGAAGGCACGCTGAGCCTGCAGATCCGCGGTGGCGGCCCGGTGCATTTGCTGGTGGTGCAGTGCACCAGCGGTTTGCACCTGCGCGGGCTGGCGCACTGGCGCGGAGAACTTGCAGCGGATGCCGGCTTTCGCCAACTCGTGGGCGACGGACAGCTGGCGCTCACCATCGAGCAGACCCGTCAGGTCGAGCGTTATCAGGGGATTGTGGCATTGGAAGGCGACAGTCTGGCGGCTTCGCTGGAAGGCTATTTCGCGCGCTCCGAACAACTGCCCACGCGACTGTGGCTGCATGCCGGGGACGGGCCGGCGGCCGGTTTCCTGCTGCAAACCGTGCCGGGGACTGATTCCGCCGCCGATGCCTGGCAGCACGTGACGGTGCTGGCCGACACGCTCAAACCCGCCGAGCTCGGCCGTCTCTCGGCGCAGGACCTCCTGCACCGCTTGTACCACGAGGACGACGTGCGCCTATTCGGCGCCGCACCGGTGGCGTTCCGCTGCCATTGCTCGCGCGCGCGCATCGAAACCACCTTGCGTGCGCTGGGTGAAGTGGAAGTGCGCGACATCCTGCGCGCACTCGGCAAGGTACACGTGGATTGCGAGTTCTGCGGGCGCGGTTACGATTTCGACCGGGTGGACGTGGAAGGCCTGTTTGCGTCGGCACCCATGGCCCAAGCACCCGCGCAGCTGCACTGAAACGCATAGCGCGGTGGGGCCGCAGCGGCGGATCCCGGTTTTCCGGGAACATCATCAGTCGCGATGCTTACTTCAAAAGAACGGACTCCGAGGATTCCGCGATCGCGACTTCGAGTGGCGTCGCGTGGCCGTCCGCCAGCCGCCAGCCGCGCAACTGCAGTACGCCCTTGGTGTCGAGCGCGATATCCAGGCACAGTCCGGTGCAACCCGCGAGCGCTGCTGTTTGTGCTCCTGCCAGCGGTGGCAACGGCGCATTGGAACTGCGGTAGAACGCCAGCGGCGCGTGCGCGCGTGCCTGCAGCGCGGCCAGGCGCAGATCGGCTTTGGCGGCGAGCGGCGCGCATTGGTAGTGGCCGCGGTCATTGCAATAAACAAAACCTTGAGCAGGGCCGGCGGCCTGCTGCGCTTGGCGCAGCAGTTGATTCACCAGAGCCCGCGGCAGGTGCGGCGTGTCATCCGGCACGTGCGGCGTTCCGATGTGCGGCAAAGCAACCAGAAAAATTTGCGCAAACCATATGCGCCTGCAGGATCTCAGCCTGCAATTCAAGGCGCGCCCTGTTGCGACGCTTCAGGGTCGCGAGAAATGTCTGGCGTGCCGCTGCCTGCGGAAGCGCACAGTGTGCGATCAATGTGTCCGTGACCGGACGCAGGAATTGCATGTGCGATTCGGCCACCACGATGTGCGCGGCCGGCCCGGGTTCAAGCAGCAGCCATACCAACCCCCAGCAGGCGAGCATGGCGAGACTGGCGAGGCTGCCGCCGAAGGCGGTGCCCTCATGGTTGAGGTTGATGGCGAGCGGCGCACTCAGCGTCAGGCCGTCCGCGTTGCAGGTATCCACCCGCGCCTGCATATGGCGCAGCAGCGGGATGTGTGCGTGCAGATAAGCTTCGAGCCGCTTGCCAGCGGCCGGATCTAGCGAGAGCGGCACACCGGACATGCCGGATCCTTCTTTATATTGGTCACAGACAGCGTGCCGCTCCTGGCGTCCATGCGCAGCAGCCGGCCAGTGAGCGGCGTGCCTATACCGACAATCAGTTTGACGGCCTCCAGCGCCATGCAACTGCCAACCACTCCCACTACGGGCGCAAGAATTCCGTTGCTGCGGCAGTTTTCCAGTTCCGCGCCCGCTTCGGGATACACACAGGCGTAACAGGGGCTCGCTGCGTCGCGCGCATCAAACACCGCGACCTGACCTTCCAGACGGATCGCGGCGCCGGAAACCAGGGGCGTCCGGGTTTTTACGCAGGCTGCATTCACCGCAAAGCGCGTGCCGAAGTTGTCGCTGCCGTCGAGCACGACGTCGGCCCGGCTGACAACCGTCTCGAGTTCGGCACCCTGGAGCCTCCGGTCCAGCAACTCCAGTTTGCATTCCGGGTTGAGCGCCGCGAGTGTGGCGGCGGCAGCCGTGGTTTTGGCGCGGCCAAGGTCGCCGCTGGAGTATAAAATCTGGCGCTGCAGATTTGACAAATCCACGCGGTCGAAGTCGTTGAGCATGAGCGCGCCCACGCCGCTCGCGGCGAGATACAGTGCGGCGGGCGAACCCAGACCGCCCAGCCCCACGATCAGTACCCGTGCCTTGCCGAGTTTTTCCTGGCCCGCAGCGCCCAATTCCGACAGCGCCAGATGGCGGCTGTAGCGCAGTTTGTAGTTGCTGTCGTTCATGGGACGCTGATCGCCGGGGGGGCAATTGCAGGTGCCGGGCCTGTACCTTGCGGCTGGCTCAGGACTGACGCTTGGCGGACAGCAGGACCACCGGTTCCAGCGGCACATCGCCGTGCGGGCCGTGGTGCCCGGTTTTGACTCCGGCGATTTTGTCCACGATCTCCGTACCGCGGGCGACTTTTCCGAATACCGCGTAGCCGAAGTCGCGGCTGCCGTGATTCAGAAAGGTGTTGTCGGCCACGTTGATGAAGAACTGGCTGGTGGCGCTGTGGATGTCGGAAGTGCGCGCCATGGCGATGCTGTAGCGGCTGTTCAACAATCCATTGGCGGCTTCATTCTGAATGGGCGCGCGCGGGTTTTTCTGCCGCATGTCTTTTTCGAAGCCGCCGCCCTGGATCATGAACTTCGGGATCACCCGGTGGAAAACCGTGCCGTCGTAGAAGCTGGCATCCACGTAGGCCAGGAAATTCTCCACGCTGAGGGGCGCCTTTTTGGCGTCGAGCTCCAGAGTGATGTCGCCGAGGCTGGTGGTCAAACAAATCATGGAAAACCTCCAAGGTTGTGGGTGAAATTGCTCACGCTGCGATCCGGCCGACACTGACCCGTTCCGCGCCGGCCAGATCAGGGTATGTCCGTATCCCGTTGAAACCCGCGGCGCACAGGAGCTCGCGCACGCGTGCGGCCTGATCGTAGCCGTGTTCAAGCAGGAGCACGCCGCCGGGATCGAGGTGTGCCGGCGCCTGCTGCACGATCTTGCGGATCATCGCCAGGCCGTCGGCTCCGCCGTTGAGCGCGCGCTGCGGTTCGAAGCGCAGATCACCGGCAGCCAGATGCGGATCTGCGTCGGGCACATAGGGCGGATTCGAGACAATCAAGTGATAGCGCCGGCCGGGCAGGGGAGCGAACCATTCGCCCTGCAGGAATTCCACGTTGGCTATATCCAGGGCGGCGGCGTTTTCCCGCGCCACCGCCAGTGCCGAACGGCTGATATCGGTGGCGGTAATCCGGCAATGCGGGCGTTCCTTGGCGAGCGCCAGCGCAATCGCGCCGCTGCCGGTGCCGAGGTCCAGCAGATGCCAGCGCGCGGCCACCGGCACGAGACACAGACTTTGCTCGACCAGCAATTCGGTTTCCGGCCGTGGAATCAACGTGGCGGGATTGACCTTGAGGCTCAGCGACCAGAATTCGCGCTCGCCGGTGAGATACGCCACCGGCCGGCCCCGGCTGCGCGCACCTACCAGCCGCGCAAACCGGCGCAGCGTGTTGCGCTCAACGCGTTGTTCCGGGTGTGCAAGCAGGTGGCTGCGAAGCGTCTGCAGGACATGCGCCAACAGACACTCCGCATCCAGATGCGGCGTGGCGCTGGTTTTGGCCAGACGGGTGCTGGCCGTGTGCAACAAGGTGGCTACGCTGGCGTCCATGTTTTCCGCCGCTGAAGTGGGCTTATTTTAAGCGCTTCCGTACAATAGCGCCTGCGATTGGCGGCGCGCATTCCGGACCGGAGACCGTATGAAAATCTATTCAAACGTGCTCGAGATGGTCGGACGCACGCCCATGCTGGAACTCAAACGCCTGGATGCCGGACCCTGCCGGTTGTTTCTCAAGCTCGAATTGCTCAATCCCGGAGGCTCGATCAAGGACCGCATTGGGCTGGTAATGATTGCGGAAGCTGAAAAGCGCGGCGATCTGAAGCCCGGCGGCACCATCGTCGAGGCCACCGCCGGCAACACCGGGCTCGGCCTGGCGCTGGTCGCGGCGCAGAAGGGCTACCGGCTGATACTGGTGATTCCCGACAAGATGAGCCAGGAAAAAATATTCAATCTGCGCGCCATGGGCGCGGAAGTGGTGCTTACGCGCTCGGACGTGAGCAAGGGTCATCCCGAGTATTATCAGGATCTGGCGAAGCGCATGGCGCAGGAGACGGGCGCGCTTTTCATCAATCAGTTCGGCAATCCCGACAACGTCAAGGCGCACGAGACCGGTACCGGGCCGGAAATCTGGGAGCAGATGGATCACCAGCTCGATGCCGTGGTGGTAGGCGTCGGTTCGAGCGGTACGCTCACCGGCATCGGCCACTACTTCCGCAAGGTTGCGCCGCAGGTGGAAATGGTGCTGGCCGATCCGCAGGGTTCGGTGCTGGCGGATTACATCAAGACCGGCAAGCTCGGTCCCAAGGGCGCGTGGCTGGTGGAAGGCATCGGCGAGGATTTCATTCCCGACATCTGCGACCTGTCGGTGGTCAAGCACGCCTACAGCATTCCCGACAGCGAGGCGTTTGCCACGGCGCGCGAAGTGCTGAAGAAAGAAGGCCTGCTGCTTGGCTCATCTTCCGGCACGCTGATTGCAGCGGCGCTGCGCTATTGCCGGGCGCAGAAAACGTCCAAGCGCGTCGTGACCATCGGTGCGGATACCGGTAATAAGTATCTCTCCAAGCTCTACAACGATTTCTGGATGATCGAGCAGGGATTCATGGAGCGGCCGCGGCGCGGCGACCTGGGCGACTACGTGGGCCGGCCCTACTGGGAGCGTGCCACGGTGTATGTCGGCCCCGCGGACACGCTGGCCACCGCGCACACGCGCATGCGCAACAACGGCATCTCGCAGTTGCCGGTGATCGAGGGCCGCAAGTTCCTCGGCGCGGTCACCGAAAATGACTTGATTCATGCGGTGCGCCGCGATGCACGCGGCTTTACCCAGGACGTACGCGTGGCGCTGGACGCGGATTTCCCGCGCATCGCCGCGAGTCAGGCACCGCAAGCCCTGTTCACGCTGCTGGAAAGGGAAACCGCCACCGCCATCATGCACGGCGAGGAATTTCTGGGTTTAGTCACGCGCAGCGACCTGCTCAATCGCTTACGCTTGCAGCATTGATAGCTTGTATCGCGGCGGAGGCCGCTACTCCCACATCAACCAGGCCAAAGACCATGTCATCGTCAAATACAAAACCGGGTTTTGCCACGCGCACCATTCATGCCGGCCAGACGCCGGACGCTTCGACCGGCGCGGTGATGCAGCCGATTTACGCGACCTCCACGTATGCGCAGGAAAGTCCCGGCAAGCACAAGGGCTATGAATATTCGCGCACCCAGAATCCGACGCGTATGGCCTACGAACGCTGCGTCGCGGATCTGGAAAGCGGCACGCGCGGCTTCGCCTTCGCATCCGGCATGGCGGCCACCGCCACGGCGCTGGAGCTGCTGGATTCCGGTAGCCACGTGGTCGCCATGAACGACATGTACGGCGGCACCTACCGGTTGTTCGAACGGGTGCGCAAGCGCTCGGCGGGCCTGAACTTCAGCTTCGTGGATCTGCGCGAGCGCGCTGCGCTCGAAGCCGCCATCCGCCCGGAAACCCGGATGCTCTGGGTGGAGACGCCCACCAATCCGCTGCTGCAGCTGGTGGATCTTGATATGGTCTCGGGAGTCGCACGCCGCCACCGGCTGCTGACGGTGTGCGACAACACCTTTGCCTCACCCTACAACCAGCGGCCCGTAGAACACGGCTTCGACATCGTGATGCACTCGGCCACCAAGTACCTCAACGGGCATTCCGACATGGTGGGCGGCATGTTGGTGGCGGGGGCGCGCCCCGAACTTGCCGAGCAGCTGGCATTCCTGCAGAACTCGGTGGGCGCGGTGGCCGGGCCGTTCGACAGTTTTTTGGCGTTGCGCGGCCTGAAAACGCTGGCGCTGCGGATGGAGCGCCATGGTGCGAACGCGCTGGAACTCGCCACCTGGCTGGAGAAACATCCCCGAGTGGAACGCGTGGTTTATCCGGGCCTGCCAAGCCATCCACAGCATGCACTTGCCAAAAAGCAGATGCGTACCGGGGGCGGCATGCTCACGATCTTCCTCAAAGGCGGCGAGCCAGAAGCGCGATCGTTTCTGGAGCGCTGCGAGCTGTTCACGCTCGCGGAGAGCCTGGGCGGGGTGGAAAGCCTGATCGAACACCCCGGCATCATGACGCACGCTTCGGTGCCGCCGACGACACGTGCGGCGCTGGGCATCAGCGATACGCTGGTGCGCCTGTCAGTGGGGGTTGAGGATGTCAACGACCTGCGCGCCGATCTGGAGCAGGCGCTGGCTTTTTGAGGTTCAGGACCAATGAAAAGGGCAGGCTGTCAACAGCCTGCCCTTGGCATAGACTCTCTGGCCGCCGAAAATTGGCGACCCGAGCACTGCTCCGGTCTCTACGACCGGGTCAGGTTACCGCGCGATTAGTGCTTTGTGGTCGCCGCCGGTGCCGTGCTTGCCGCCGGAGCCATGGCCTTCGTTGCCGGCGCCGCAGCCGTGGAAGCAGCCGGAGTCGCCGTCGACGCCGCCGGAGTCGATGACGCGGCATTTTCAGGTTTGCTGCAGGCGGCCAGGGCACAGGCTAAAGCGGCAGCGGAAAGGACAACCAGATACTTCTTCATGTTAGTTCACCACCAGAATGTGCGGGGGAAGACGAGAATTCATGATACTACTCGACGATTTGAATGCAAACCGTGCGATCGGGCGCGAATTTTAGCGAATCTGCGCGGAAATCACAGGCTCGCACCGGATATATTTATTTTATTATTAGAATCATCGGGTTACATCTTGCGCACAAATTCATGGCGACAGCCTGCAAGCCACCGCTGAAGCGGCCGGTTTTTGACTCTGTCCGCGACTCAGCCGAAGTGCGCGTGGCAACGCTTGCTCATGCCCTGACCGTGGATTTCATCAAACACGGATGGGCCGTACTGGAAGATTTTCTGCCCGCGGCGCATTGGCATGCACTCGCTGACGAGGCCGAGCAACTCTGGGCGCAGGGAGCGTTCCACAAAGCAGGCATTGGTCGCGACGCGACGCGTCGCCTTCAAGCCCGGGTTCGCGGTGATTACACCCTGTGGCTGGACCGGCAGTGGACGCCGGTCGCCTGTCAGTTTGTGGAGCACGAGCTCGAAGCGGTACGCCGCGCGCTGAATGCCGGCATCTTTCTGGGTTTATTTGAATTTGAAGGCCAATTGGCGCGCTATCCCGCGGGCGCGAGTTATGCGCGCCACCTTGACCAGTTGCACGCTACGCGGGAGCGCCAAGTATCGGTGGTTCTGTACCTGAATGCGGACTGGCAGTCCACCGAGGGTGGCGAATTGTGGCTGTATCGCGGGCCGACGCCGGCGGATACCCACATGGCGATAAAGCCGCGCGGCGGCACGCTGGTACTGTTTGCCAGTGCCGATACGCCCCACGAGGTACGGCCGGCAACGCGCGCGCGTTTGAGCCTGAGTGGCTGGTTGCGCCGCCGAGCTTGAAGGCGCCCCGGCCCTCGGGCACACTGATTTCACCTGCAAGCGGCGCAGCGGGAGCACACATGTTTCAACTGGACACCACTCCGCAGCGACCTGGCCGGGTGTGGTCGCGGGGACTGGAACTCGGCAAGCTGGGTTTTGGCCGCCTGTTCGGCCCAGCGGCGCTGCTCGGCCTGATCGGGCTGTTGCCCACGCTGTATTTTGCCGAGCGGCTCGGTGACGCCACGCTTACGCGCGACCGCCTGCTGGAATTGCTGCGCTCCCCGCATTTCATTGCCGACTTCCTGCTGGTGGAGTTGCTGGTGCTGGTGTGCGCTTCATTTGTGAACGCACTCATCATCCGGCAGGTGGAGCGCACCGCAACCGGCGCGGCCGCATCACGTGAATTGCGTTATGCGCTGAGCAAGCTGCCGGCGCTGGTACTGGCCGGAATCCTGGTGTTCATCACCCTGATAATCGGTTTGCTGATTGCCGCACTCGTGGGCGGCATTCTCGGTGCACTGGTGGGGGCTGCGCTCGGCCGCGGCGCGGCCATTGCGATTACGCAAGCCTGCGTGTTTGCCACCATGGTGTTCATCATGGTCAATCTGCTGTTTTTCCAGTTTGCCATCGTGCTTGACAGCAAAGGCCCGGTGGCCGCCTTGAACCACAGTTGCGCGCTGGTGTTCCACAACTGGTGGCGCGCCTTTCTGGTGCTGTTGGTCACGGTCGCCGTGGTTGTGCTGTGCGTCGTGGTGGTGATGCTGCCGCTGTCTCTCCCATTCTCGGCTTGGTTGCATTCGCTGGACGGGGCCGACACCGGCCGCTCGCTGCTGGTGAAAGGCGTGCTCCGGCTGGTGGGCACGGCGGTGTTCACGCCGTTTGTGGTCGCGATTCTGTACGTGCTGTACCACGACCTCAAGGTGCGGCGTGCAACTCGTTCCGTGCCCACGGCAACCATACAAGCCTGACCGCCGTTGCTGGCAACCCCGGAGCTGCGTCCACTCCCGATGCGTGAGGCACTGGAGGCCGGCGGGCGCCTGTTTCTGAAGTCCCTGCCGACGGTCTTTTTGCCGGTATGGTTCGCCTGTGTGATCAATGCTGTTCCCGACGCGTTCGCCGGCGGTGGCACGCTCGGAATCTCAATCAGTCGCACGACCATCGTGATCACCGTGGTCTGCTGGCTGGTGGAAAGCGCGCTCTACGGCGCGGCCATCCAGCGGCTGGATGACTGTTTTACCGCAACCACACGCTCCTACCGGGAAGCTTTGCACATCGGCGTACGCGCCGCCGTGGCAATTCTGATCGGTGATCTACTGTACAACCTTGCCACCTGGATCGGGTTTTTTCTGCTGGTCGTGCCGGGGGTGATTCTGGGAACCACATGGGCGTTTTTTGCCTACGCTGTGATCCTCGATCGCAAAAATGTGCTGGAAATGCTCGGCTACAGCCATGCGCTCGCCTGGCCGCAGTGGTGGCGAAGTTCGGCGGTGCTGTCGGTGCCCGCGATCGTGCTGCTGATCTACGACGTGATCGCCGGCTGGCCGGACATCATGAGTGCGGTACAACAACTGGGCTCCGGAAACCTGTTGACTGCGCCGGTGCCGCCCAGCCTGTGGTACGACCTCGGCCTGATGCCGGTCATCGGCGCATGCGTGTGGTGCTACGTGCTGGCAGTGTGCTACGTGCAATACCGCAATCTACAGGCGCATGCCGCAAGTCACTGAGCCGCCATTTCCGCGAGTTGCTCCGCCTGATATTCGTTCATGAGCGGCACGATCAGGTCGTTCAGCTTGCCCTGCAGAATGTCATCCAGTTTATAAAGCGTCAGATTGATGCGGTGGTCAGTGACCCGGCCCTGCGGGAAATTGTAGGTGCGGATGCGCTCGGAGCGATCGCCGCTGCCGACCTGCAGCTTGCGCGATTGCGCCTGCGCACTGCGCTGTTTCTCGCGTTCGGACTCCAGCAGTTTGGCCTTCAACAGCGACAGGGCGCGCGCCCGGTTCTTGTGCTGGGAGCGTTCGTCCTGGCATTCCACCACGATGCCGCTGGGAATGTGCGTCAGGCGCACGGCGGAATCGGTCTTGTTGACATGTTGGCCGCCTGCGCCCGAGGAGCGAAACGTGTCCACCCTGAGGTCCGCGGGGTTGATTTCGATGTCTTCCGGCGCATCGACTTCCGGCAGGATTGCCACGGTGCAGGCGGAGGTATGGATGCGCCCCTGGGCTTCGGTTTGCGGCACGCGTTGCACGCGGTGCACCCCGGATTCGAATTTCAGACGGGAATAGGCGCCCTGGCCGATGACGCGCGAGATGATTTCCTTGTAGCCGCCGTACTCGCCCGGATTCTCGCTTAACACTTCGAGCCGCCAACCGCGTGTTTCCGTATAGCGGGCGTACATGCGGAACAGGTCGCCGGCAAACAATGCAGCCTCGCCGCCGCCGGTACCGGCGCGAATTTCCAGAAACAGATTGCCGTCATCGTGCGGATCGCTGGGCAGCAGCAGCGCCAGCAACTGCGGTTCGAGCGCGGCCAGCCGTGCTTCGGCTGCGCGCTGTTCTTCTTCGGCCAGCGTGCGCAGCGCGGCATCGCGATCCCGAGCCATGGCCTGGGCGCTGTGCAGGTCGCCCTCCACGGATTGCCATGCGCGGAAACTTTGTGTGAGCGCTGCGAGTCGCGCGTATTCCTGGGACAGGTTGCGGAATTGCTTCTGGTCGCCGATGACCGCCGGACTCGCAAGCAGCGCTGCGAGTTCCTCGTGACGCGCAACCAAGCGCTCCAGTTTTTGACGGATGGAATCCTTCATGGACGCTCAGGAGCGCTCGTCTTGGTCCCGGTCCGGTTCATCGTCCTTCAGGCCGAACAGCGCGTGTGCCTGTTGCATGATGTGCTCGCGGCCTTCGCGGGCCGCCTGGCGCAGATACGCGGTGGGTGCGTGCAGCAGGCGGTTGGTGAGCGTTTCGGCGAGATACTTGAGGGCTTCCTCGGGTGGGGTGCCGCCGGCGAGCAACTGTTGGGCCTGGATCAGCGTGTGATCGCGCAGCTCCTCGGCATGATCGCGCACCGCACGGATGGTCGGTACTGCATCCAGGCCGCGCAACTCCTGCATGAAGCGCACCACTTGTGTCTCGATGATGCCCTCCGCTTCGCGTGCCGCCGCCTGGCGGGAGCGCAGGCTGTTTTCCACGATGCCGCGCAGATCGTCGATTGTGAACAGATACACGTCCGCGAGTTTCGTTACGGCCGGCTCCACGTCGCGTGGCACCGCGATATCCACGATCAGCAGCGGCCGGTGCTTGCGCGTCTTGAAGGCTGCGGCTACCGCCGCCTGCGTGAGGATGGGTTCCGGGCTGCCGGTCGAGGCAATCACGATATCGGCCTCTTCCAGGTGCGCGGCGATCTCGTGCAGACCGATGGCGTAGCCGCCATAGCGCTCGGCGAGCGCGTGTGCGTGGCTGAAGGTGCGGTTGGCGATGATCAGACGGCGCGCGCCTTGCTCGTGCAGGTGGTGGGCCACGAGTTCACTGGCTTCGCCGGCACCGATCAACAATGGAGTGAGTTCGCGGAAATCGGCAAAGATCCTCCGCGCCAGCTGCACGGTAGCGTGCGCCACCGACAGCGGGTTTTCCCCGATGGCGGTGTCGGTGCGCACCAGTTTTGCGACCGCGAAGGCGTACTGGAACAGGCGGTGCAGATATTGGCCGGTGACCGCGCTTTCCTGTGCCAGTTCATACGCCTGCTTGATCTGGCCGAGAATCTGCGGCTCGCCCAGTATCATCGAATCCAGTCCGCAGGCCACGCGGAACAGATGACGTGCCGCGGCTTCGCCCCGGTGCGTATAGAAGCGCGCGCGCACCTCGGGGTCGTCGGCGCTGCGCACGCGCGTCAGCCAGTCGGTCAAGCGTGCACCCGCGCCATCCTCAAGCTGCGCATAGATTTCGGTGCGGTTGCAGGTGGAGAGGATCGCGCTTTCGTGGATGCCATCAAGCGCCGCGACCGCACGCAGGGCTTCGGGTATCTGCTCGGCGTCGAAGCTCAGGCGCTCGCGCAGGGCGACCGGTGCGGTGGCGTGACTGATACCTAGGGCAAAGAATGACATGGTGCGCGGATCAGGCAGGGGGGCAGATTTTGGGCGAAATTTTGCTTTCTAACAAGCACTTGCTTCCGCGCATGCCTGGGGCGCCGGTCGGCGGCGGAGTATAGTGCGCATCAGGACGAGCACGTTTCACCCAATGAAAACAATTGCGTATGCCGGTCTCGCGTGTGCGGCCCTGGTTCTGGGCGGCTGCGCGACCGCGCCTGCGTCGCATCCGGCCGCGCTTGCGGCCCAAAGTCCCCCCGCCACTCCCGAACAGTCGCTGACCTATCACGTGTTCATGGGCGAACTGGCATGGCAGCGTGGCGAGCGTCAAATCGCCGTGCGGCAATATGCGCAGGCGGCAGAATTCAGCCGCGATCCGCAGCTGGCCGAACATGCGGCGCTGATGGCCTACCATCTGGACGATGATTCGCTGGCACTCAAGCTGACCCAGCGCTGGCGGCTGTTGGCCCCGAACAGTACCGACGCGCGCCAGCTCGAAGCTGTGCTCAGCACCCGGCTCGGCGATGTGGATGCCGCCGCCCGCGACTTTGAGGGCTTGCTGCAGGTTGTGCCCGGATACAATTTTTTGCTGATCGGGGAGGTGCTGGGCGATGAGGCCGGTGCGCAACCCAGCCTGCCGGTGATGCAAGGACTTGTGGCGGCACACGCACAATCGGCCGAGGCACATTTCGCGCTGGCGCAACTGGCACTGCGGGCGCAGCACGCCGAGTTGGCGGTCAGCGAGTCGCAGCGCGCCGCCGATCTCAAGCCGGCCTGGAATCAGGCCGTGGTGCTGCAAGCCCAGGCGCTGGCCGCCGCCGGCCGCAAATCCGAAGCCGTGCAGCTGCTGCAGGCGCGCCTTGGGCGCGCGCCGGCTGACATGGGCCTGCATCTGGCCTATGCCGGCCTGCTGGCGGAAGCCGGACAGGATGCCGCGGCTGCGGATGAATTCAACGCCATACTCAAACAGCATGCGCGCAATCCCGATGCGCTTTACGCGCTCGGTCTGCTGGCGCTGCAGTCGAATCAATTGGCGCAAGCGCGCAGCTATTTCATGCGCTTGCTCGCCACCGGACAGCGCAATGACGACGCCTTTTATTTCCTCGGCAATACCGCCGAGGCAGCCAAACAGTTCGATCCGGCGTTGCAGTGGTATCAGCAGGTGGATGGCGGCAAGTTCTGGCTGCCGGCGCAGGTCGCCACCGCGCGGGTGCTGTTGCAGCAGCACCAGCCCGCGGAAGCGCGCGCCTACATGGACAAGCTGGTAGCCGCGGATCCGGACGATGCCGTGCAATTCCGCCTCGCAGAAGCGCAGCTGTTCAGTGACCTCGGCGACAACCAGGCTGCGCTCGCCGTGTTGGCGCAGGCTCTGGTGGAAAATCCGGGTGACAATGACTTGCTGTACAGCCGGGCGTTGCTCCGCGAAACTCTGGGACAGGTGGCGCAGGCCGAAGCGGATCTGCGCCTGATTCTGGATCGTCAGCCGGACAATGCCGATGCGCTCAACGCCCTGGGCTACACGCTGGCGGTGGACTCGACCCGGTATCAGGAAGCCCGCATATATATAGAGAAGGCCTTGCGCCTCAAGCCCGGCGATCCCGCCATCATGGACAGCATGGGCTGGGTCGAGTACCGGCTTGGCGATTATCCTGAAGCCCTTGGCTACCTGCGCAAGGCTTACGCGCAACTTGCGGATCCGGAGGTGGCGGCGCACCTGAGCGCAACCCTGTGGGCCGTGGGCGATCGGCAGGAAGCGCGCAACGTATGGGGCTTGGCGCTCAAGCAACACCCGGATAATGCCGCCTTGCTCAAATTGCGGCCGCGATTCACGCCGTGAAAGCACGGTGGCTGTGGCCAGTCAGCCTGTTGCTGCTGGCGGGCTGCGTGAGCGTGCCGGGCACGGTACCCGAGGGGCCGCCCAATGAGGCTGCGTGGCAGGCGCGCTATGCGCATCTGCAGGGTTTGAACGATTGGGAATTGCAGGGACGCATCGGCATCGTCACCGCACAGCACGGCGGTAGCGGTTCGATGGACTGGCGTCAACAGGGTCTACAGGTCGCATTCAGCTTTCGTGGACCATTCGGCGCCGGTACCCTGGAAGTACGTGGCGACACACAGGCGCTGTGGGTGCGCAGTTCGCGGGGCGACGATTTCATCACCACCGATCCCGAGAAGGATTTTGCTGCGCGCCTCAAGGTGCCGTTGCCGGTGCTGAGCATGCGCTTCTGGATGCGGGGCCTGCCGGATCCGGATGCGCCGTTCGTCAAAACCGTGGATGCGCAGGGTCAACTGGTGACCCTGGTGCAGCGCGGCTGGCAAGTGAACTATCAGGACTACGCCGAATTCGACGGCTACGACCTGCCCACGCGCCTGCTGATGCAACGTGATGACACGCGCATCAAGGTGGCGGTAAACAGCTGGCAGGTGGGGCCGGCCGTGAGCCACACGCCCGTCAACCCGCGATGACCGCCGCCGTCAGCCGCGGCTGGCCCGCACCCGCGAAGCTCAATCTGTTCCTGCACATTACCGGGCGGCGCGCAGACGGCTATCACCTGCTGCAGACACTGTTCCAGTTCCTGAATTACGGCGACACACTGGATTTCGAATTGCGTGGCGATGGGCAGATCACGCGGCCGACCGGACCGGCCGGGATCGCCGCGGCTGACGATCTGGCGGTACGCGCGGCGCAGCTGCTGCGCGCGCGCAGCGGCGTGCGGCCGGGCGCGGACATCCACCTGCACAAGCGCCTGCCGCATCAGGCCGGACTGGGCGGTGGCAGTTCGGACGCGGCCACCACCCTGGTGGCGCTCAACCGGCTGTGGACCGCGGGACTGGATACCGGGGAACTGGCGGCGCTGGCGCTGGAAATCGGGGCGGATGTTCCGGTGTTCGTGCGCGGGCAGGCGGCCTGGGCGGAAGGGGTGGGCGAGATCCTCACCCCGGTTGATCCGCCGAAGCCGTGGTACCTGGTGGTGCAGCCCAACTGCCAAATCGCCACCCGCGAGATATTCCAGGCTCCTGATTTGACACGAAATTCCGCGGCCATCACAATAGCGCGCTTTTACGCGGGCGAAGGCCACAACGACTTCGAGCCGGTGGTGCGCAAGCGTTATCCGGCAGTGGCTGAAGCCCTGGATTGGCTGCGTCAGAAGGCGTCAGCGCGCTTGACCGGTTCGGGCGCCTGCGTATTCGCCGCCTTTGAGCATGAAACCGCCGCGCACCATGCGCTGAGCGAACTGCCCCGGGGCTGGCGGGCGTTTGTCGCCCGCGGGTGCAATCGCTCGCCCTTGCTGAGCCGGCTGGCGGCGGAACCCGCCGGTTGAACATTGGGGCGTAGCCAAGCGGTAAGGCAGCGGGTTTTGATCCCGCCATTCCCAGGTTCGAATCCTGGCGCCCCAGCCAGTTGGATTTTTCAGAACGCAGGCTTGTTCCGGTGTGCCGGGCTGCGCCAGATGATGGATGTTAGTGAGGGTGTCGTGTCAGCAGGCAGCATGATGGTGTTCGCGGGCAATGCCAACCCGCAACTCGCGAGCCGCATTTCCAAGCATCTGCAATTGCCGCTGGGCAAGGTGCAGGTGGGCCGCTTCAGCGACGGCGAAGTGACCGTGGAACTGATGGAAAACGTGCGCGGCCGCGACGTGTTCATCGTGCAGTCCACCTGTCCGCCGACCAACGACAACCTCATGGAACTGCTGGTGATGGCGGACGCATTGCGGCGCGCATCCGCAGCGCGCGTCACCGCGGTGGTGCCGTATTTCGGCTATGCGCGCCAGGACCGGCGGCAGCGCGCGGCGCGCGTGCCGATCACCGCCAAGCTCGTGGCCAACCTCATGGTGTCCGCGGGCGTGAACCGCGTGCTTACCGTGGATTTGCACGCCGACCAGATTCAGGGTTTCTTCGACATCCCGGTGGACAATGTGTATGCCTCGCCGGTGTTGCTCGGGGACGCCTGGAAGCAGAAGTTCAAGAACCTGGTAGTGGTGTCGCCGGACGTGGGCGGCGTGGTGCGCGCACGGGCGTTGGCCAAACGGCTCGATGATGCGGACCTGGCGATCATCGACAAACGCCGGCCGCGGCCCAACGAGGCGCAAGTCATGAATATCATCGGCGAGGTCCCGGGCAAGACCTGCGTGATTGTGGATGATCTCGTGGATACCGCCGGCACACTGTGTCTGGCGGCCAAGGCCCTGAAAGATCAGGGCGCGGGCAAAGTGTTGGCCTACATCACGCATCCGGTGCTATCCGGCAAGGCCGTGGAGACCATCGAGAATTCGGCGCTGGATGGGCTGGTGGTTACCGATACCATCCCGCTGAGCGTCCAGGCGCAGTCCTGCAAGAAGATCCGCCAGTTGTCCATTGCCCAACTGCTGGCGGAGACCATGCGTCGCGTGAGCGATGAAGAATCGGTGTCATCGCTGTATGTGGATTAGGTAAGAATTGCGGCCGGGACGGCCGCTCCCACCGTGGGAGCGACGATCCGCGTCGCGATTTTCACTCAGCGGCCCGCTCTGCGGGCCTGGTGCTTCCCCTGGTCGCGGGTGAAGCGTGTTAAACATGAACTGGAGTATCGAGACATGGCTATCAGCTTCAATCTGAGCGCCGAAGTCCGCCACGACAAGGGGAAAGGTGCGAGCCGCCGCCTGCGTCGTATCGGAAGGGTGCCGGGAATTCTGTATGGGGCCGGCGAACCGTCGGTGGACCTGTCCTTTGACCACAACGAGCTGCGCAACAACCTTGCGTACGAGGCTTTCTACTCGCACGTGCTCAAGATCAAGGTCGATGGCGGGGAACATCAGGCCATCGTCAAGGATCTGCAGCGCCATCCGGCCAAGCCGGTGATCATGCACCTGGATCTGTTGCGCGTGAAGGATGACGTGGAAATCCGCGTGCACGTGCCGCTGCATTTCCTTGGCGAAAAGGATGCCGTCGGCGTGAAGCAGCAGGGCGGCGTAGTGTCGCGCAACATGATCGAGGTGGAGATCGCCTGTCTGCCGCGCTATCTGCCCGAGTACATTGACGTGGACGTCATCAATCTGGAAATCAATCACGCGCTGCATCTCTCGGACCTGAAATTGCCCGAGGGCGTGCGCATCGTGCAGCTTGCTTACGGAGAGGCCCACGACCTGCCGGTGGTCGCGATTCACCACCCGCGCATCACGGTCGAGGAAGAACCGGTGGCGGTGGCGGCCGCTCCGGCCGAAGGTGCCGCGGCTCCGGAGGAAGGTGCCGCAGCGGCTCCCGCCGAAGGCGGCAAGGCGGCTCCGGCGGATGCCAAAGCGGCTGCCGCGGCCGGCAAGGCCGCCGCCGCGGGCAAAGCCGCGCCTGCGGCGGAGGCCAAAGCAGCCACTCCGGCCGGCAAGGCGGCTCCGGCGCCCGACAAGGGCGGCAAGGGCAAGGACAAGAAATAAGCGTACGCCGGCCCGGGTTGGGCCGGCACGCATTGGGTCCTGGTCATGGCTGGAAGTACACCCATTCAGCTCGTGGTCGGCCTCGGCAATCCCGGGGCCGATTACGTTTTGACGCGCCACAATGCCGGCTTCTGGTTCGCGGACGCGCTGGCGCGCGCCCACGGCGCGAGCTTCAGTCACGAGCGCAAGTTCAACGGCGAGGTGTGCCGGCTGAATCTCGCCGGCCACGATGTGCGCGTGCTCAAGCCGGATACTTTCATGAACCGCAGCGGCCAGGCGGTGCAGGCGCTGGCGGCCTATCTCAAGCTGCCGCCGGAAGCCATCCTCGTGGCGCACGATGATCTGGACCTGCCGGTCGGCAACGTGCGCCTCAAGCAGGGCGGCGGGCACGGCGGTCACAACGGGCTGCGCGACGTGATTGACCGCCTGGGTGAAAATTTCGTGCGCTTGCGTTTCGGCATCGGCCGGCCCGCGATCGGTGAAGAAGTCATTGATTACGTGCTGCATCGCGCCAGCGAGGAAGACGAGGCGAAAATCATGGAGGCCGTGAGCGCGACGCTCGCCGAGCTGCGGCGGATTCTCGCGGGCGAGATGGAAAAGGCCATGCACGAGTTGCACAGCCGCGGCGTGGTAGCGCATGCCCGCCGCAGCGACCGACGCACCGCGCACCCGCCCAAAGATCAGCCATGAGTCTCACCTGCGGCATCGTCGGCTTGCCCAACGTCGGCAAGTCCACGCTCTTCAACGCGCTCACCAAGGCCGGGATCGCCGCGGAAAATTACCCGTTCTGCACCATTGATCCCAACGTCGGCGTGGTGGCAGTGCCGGATGCGCGCCTCGCGGAACTCGCGGCCATCGTGCATCCGCAGAAGATCATGCCGGCCGCGGTGGAATTCGTGGATATCGCCGGGCTGGTCGCCGGCGCGTCCAAGGGCGAGGGACTCGGCAACCAGTTCCTGTCTTATATCCGTGAGACCGATGCCATCGCCCACGTGGTGCGTTGCTTCGAGAACAGCGACGTGGTGCATGTCTCCGGCAAGGTGAATCCCGTCACGGACATCGAGACTATCAACATCGAACTGGCGCTCGCGGATCTGGAAAGCGTGAGTCGCGCCGTGGACCGGAATGCGCGCATCGCCAAGTCCGGCGACAAGCAGGCGTTGGTACGTCAGAAAGTTCTGGAAGCGCTGCAAGCGCATCTCGATCAGGCCAAACCGGCGCGCTCTCTCGCACTGAGCGCGGAAGAACAAGCGCTGGTGCATGAATACAGCCTGTTGACTCTCAAGCCCACCATGTACATCGCCAACGTGAATGAGCACGGTTTCGAGCACAACCCGCTGCTCGAGCAGGTGCGCGCCATCGCGCAGGCGGAGCATTCCGAAGTGGTGCCGGTGTGCGCCGCGCTGGAAGCGGAGATTGCACAACTGGACGACAAGGACAAGACGGATTTCCTCAAGGATATGGGTCTGAGCGAACCGGGCCTGAACCGCGTGATCCGCGCG
>JBOIAZ010000008.1:0-1937 GCA_050739175.1 Gammaproteobacteria bacterium | reverse complement strand
GATGACCTGGGTGCACTGGGTGCTGTATGACATCCCCGTGGACGTGCACGGACTGCCGGAAGGCGGCTCACTGCGCCTGCCGGCCGGCACACGCGAAGGCACGAACGGCTGGAAGCGCACCGGTTACGGCGGTCCCTGTCCGCCCATCGGACGGCACCGGTATTTCCAGAAGCTCTACGCCCTGGACACGGTGTTGCCGGATCTGCACCGCCCCTCCAAGGACGCATTACTCGCGGCCATGCGTGGCCACGTGCTCGCCGAAACGCAGGTCATCGGCACCTACCAGCACCCGCGCTGAGGGCATTGCACGTTGAATGTGCAGGTCGCAACCCCACCGGCGGATTACGCCGCGCGCGTCGCCGCCATTCACCGCGAACTCGGCATTCCGGCGGATTACGCCGCGCGCCGTGGTTTGCAACTGCGTCCGGAAGCCGCAGAACTCGCGGCGATCGGCGTGGACATTTTCGGCCGCGCGCAGCAACTCGCGCCGCACGCGGCCGCGCCTTGGCAGGCGATGCGCGCCCAAGCGCTGCAGGACGACATCGTACTGCTGGTGGTGTCGGCATTCCGCGCTCTGGATTACCAGCGCGATCTGATTGCGCGCAAGCTCGCTTCCGGCCAGCGTCTCGCGGACATCCTCAAGGTGAACGCTGCGCCCGGCTACAGCGAGCATCACACCGGTTGTGCGCTGGATCTGACTGCCGCCGGCTACGCGCCGCTGGAAACCGAGTTTGATTCCACCGCGGCCTTCGCCTGGCTGAAGCGGCACGCGCAGGGCTTTGGTTTCCGGCTTTCGTATCCGCGCGACAACGCGCATGGCATTGCCTACGAACCCTGGCACTGGGCGTGTTTGCCTGACTGAGCATCAGCCGAATCTGTCGCGACGCGCGGGGTTACGGTCACCACATGAAAAAAATTATCATGGTGCTATGCGTCATTATTCTGGGCGGAGTCGGCTGGACCCTGGGATCGCGTGCCGGCGTGGTGAGCGCCTGGTTGCTGTCCAGCCTCGGGACCATTATTGGCGTGTATCTCGGCTGGCGCATCGGTCGCGCGTATCTCGACTGAATCTGTTACACAATAAAAGGCCCGGACATGTCGCAATCCGTATTCAAACGCAAAGTCGAACATCTGCTGGAAGGCACCGGCGTCACGGTCAATGGCCCGAATCCTTGGGACATCCAGGTGCACAACGAGCATTTCTACCGGCGCGCCATCGCGCACGGTTCGCTGGGGCTGGGCGAATCGTACATGCAGGGCTGGTGGGACGCGGCGGATCTGGATGGTTTGATCTATCGCGTGCTCATGGCAAATCTGGAAGAAAAGGCCGTGAACGTGGACAACGTGCTCGCCTATCTGCACGCGCGTTTCTTCAACCTGCAAAAACCCAGCCGCGCCTTCGAAGTCGGCCAGCGCCATTACGACATGGGCAATGACCTCTACAAGCACATGCTCGGCAAACGCCTGGTCTATAGCTGCGGTTACTGGAAAAACGCCGACAATCTGGATAACGCCCAGGAAGCCAAGCTCGAACTCGTGTTCCGCAAGCTCGGCTTGAAGTCCGGCATGCGCGTGCTCGACATCGGCTGCGGCTGGGGCGAGGCACTGAAACTCGCGGCCGAACGCTACGGCATCTCGGGCGTCGGCATCACCGTCTCAGAACAGCAGTCCAAATATGCACGCGAAATCAGCCAAGGCTTACCCATCGAAGTGCGTTTGCAGGATTATCGGCTGCTCAACGAGAAATTCGACCGGATATTCTCGATCGGCATGTTCGAACACGTGGGCGTGAAGAACTATCCCGCCTATATGCAGACCGCGCGCCGTTGTCTCAAGGACGACGGCCTGTTCCTGCTGCACTGCATCGGCGGCAACATCTCGGTGCGCGACACCGACGCCTGGATTGCGAAATACATTTTCCCGAACGGCATGTTGCC
>JBOIAZ010000007.1:0-7313 GCA_050739175.1 Gammaproteobacteria bacterium | reverse complement strand
CACTTCCCAGCCGGGAGTCGCGAGCACCGCGCGTGCCTGCACCGGATGGTTGAGCAGGCGGCCGGCCAGCTCGGACAGCAGGTGTGCGCCCTGTTCGACCTCCCCGGAGGGATCCGGCAGGTTCAGTCCATCCTGAAATTCCAGGGTGCGACCGTGCAAGCGCACGACGTTCAAGTTCCGCTTGGGTCTGCGCGCCACGGTGCGGATGACAAACAGGCCGCGCGCTCCCACCACCACGTGCTCGAAGCGTTGCTTGCCCAGCGCCACATCGTGAAATACACGATGTCCCTGCATCGCCAGCCGGTCGAGCGCCGCGCCGAGGGCAACATCCGCACGTGCCACAAAACGGCAGACACGCCAGCGCCGATACCCGCGCACCAGAAACACCGCCCACACGACGATCAACACGCAGGCCATGATGAATATCACCCACATCAGCACGCCGCCGAACCCCGGCACGGACAGCAGCGCGAGCGCCACGAATCCGCCCACGGCCGCGCAGGCCGCAGCGCCAAGCAGCAGCATGTTGCGCGCGGCGCGCGTCAGACTTGCACGCGCCATTTCGCCTGCGGCGTTCAACACCAGGCCGCCAAACGCGAGCCGTAGGCGCACCAGCGGCGCGAGCCGCACGAGCGCCTGCAGCAGCAGCCAGCAGAGTACGCCGCTCAACGCGCCGCCGGTGATTGCAGTCAACAAATGTGAGAGTTGCATACGCTCTTTATTATTTGGTTGGGGTGCGGAAATTTTAGCTGATTCGCACACCCTGTCGGCCTCGCAGTCCAGGCCGTTCCCACAGGTCATTTTATGTTGAACTGAATCACGGCTCAGCTTTCCGTGATGACACCCGCATCACTGCTCATGACGCAGACCGGCATGTGGAACGAATTGCGTGCAAAACCCGCACGCCCGCCGCCATCCATCAGGATAAGTCCGGCTTCGCCACGGGTTTTGTCCGTGAAGAGGGCGAGCGCTTGGCGCGCGGCCGCCGCGGCTTCCATGCCTTGTTCACATAGATAGGCAGCATGGCGCGCCAAGGTAGTGCGGATGATGTCTTCGCCCAGCCCCGTGCAGGATACGGCGGCATGCCGGTTGGCATAGGTGCCGCAACCGATGAGCGGAGAATCGCCCACGCGCCCCGCAAGCTTGTCGAACACCCCGCCCGTGGAAGTGGCCGCCGCCAGATGTCCCTGCCCATCCAGCGCTACCGCGCCCACGGTGCCGTGCTCCTTTTCCCAGTGCGCGCGCTGCGCCGGCACTACGAGTTCCCGCGGATCGCAGAGTTCAACGCCATGCTGTCTGGCGAAGCGCTGCGCGCCCTCGCCCATCAGCAGCACGTGCGGACTCGCCTCCATGACTGCGCGCGCGAGCTTCACCGGATTGCGCACACCGCTGACCGCAGCCACCGCACCGGCCCTGAGCGTGGCGCCGTCCATGATGGCGGCGTCGGTCTCCACGCGCCCGTCGCGATTCAGGGTGGACCCCAGCCCAGCGTTGAACAGCGGGTTGTTTTCCAGTTCCACCACGGCGGCCTGCACCGCGTCGAGCGCACTGCGGTTGTTTTTCAGCACCGCAAAACCGGCTGCGGCCGCCGCGCGGCAGCCGCTCAGGCGTGCGGACACGCCCGCCGGATCAATTCTGCCCGCGCCGCCGTGGACGATGATGGCGAAGCTCATACAGAGGTTTCCTTGGCGGCTACCCGCTCGAAGTGATCTCGATGTTGGAGCGACGATACTCACCGCGATTCCGGGTGCTGGGAATCGCGACAGGGACCGTCGCTCCCACACCACCTATCCGCATTACTCGCCCTTGAAGATTTTCACCGTCACGTGTCCGCGCGTGTCTATCCAGCCGCGGTACATGCCGGCGGTGTTGAACGCGGTCACGATCTCGCCTTTGCGGTCGAGCGCGATCAGGCCGCCGGAATCCCTGCCGCCGAATTTCACCAGCTTGTCGTAGATTTCGTAGTCCACGGCCTTCTTGAGCGACCAGCCCTTGTATTCCATCAGGTCGGATACGTCCTTGGTGAGATTGAGACGCATGTAGTACTCGCCGGTGCCGGTGCCGGACTCGCCGCAGGTGAGATTGTTGGCATAGGTGCCGTCACCCACGATGGGCGAATCGCCGACGCGCCCGTCCATTTTGTTGGTCAGCCCGCCGGTCGAGGTGCCCGCGGCAATGTTGCCGTAACGATCCAGCGCCACCGCGCCCACGGTGCCGAAGCCGTGCGCCGTGGTGCCCGGATATTGCTCTTCAACCGCGGCGCTCTTGTTGCCTTGCTTCTTGAGTGCGCGCTGCAACTCGTCCCAGCGGTGTTGGGTATAGAAATAACTCGCCGGCATCAGCGGCATGCCCTGACTCAAGGCGAATTTCTCCGCGCCGTCCGCCACCAGCAATACATGCGGGGTCTTCTCCATGACCAGACGTGCCAGAGCGATGGGATTCTTGATGTGCTGCACGTCCGCGACCGCACCGGCCTTCAGGTTGCTGCCGTCCATGATGGCGGCATCCATCTCGTTCTTGCCGTCGTGGGTGAACACCGAGCCTTTGCCGGCGTTGAACAGCGGCGAATCCTCCATCACCTCGATGGCTGCCTGCACCGCATCCAGGCTGGAACCGCCCTTCTTCAGCACGCCATAACCGGTGTCGAGCGCCTTGCGCAGCATGAAGCGGTATTCGGTTTCGAGCGCCGGCGTCATGTCCTTGGGGCTGATGGTGCCGGCCCCGCCGTGGATGACGATGGCGATGGGATGGTTGCCGGATGCAGGCGCGCTCGCGGCCCACACGCTGCTGGTACACAGTGTCGCCAGCAAAACCAGACTCAGGCTCAGGACGCGCATGGTGGAATCCTCTGGTTCCAGGGAGACTAACATCGTAAAGCAATTTGGGCGGGGCTTTCGCCCCCTGCGACGAGTCCCTTTGTCTTTGCTTGTCCAAAGAAAAGGGGCGAAAAGGAAGGACACCCCCAGAGCCAGCAGGCCGCTCAAGAACTGGATTCTGGCTCCCTGCTTTTGCGGGGACAAGCTCCGCTGGAATAACGGCAGCCGGGTTGCAGCCGCAACAATCATGCCCCCGCTATGGTCATTTCACCGACCAGCACCGAGCCGGTGCGGATACTGCCGCGCAGGTCCACGTCGTTGCCGACGGCAACGATGTTTTTGTACATGTCGCGCAGGTTCCCGGAGATGGTGATTTCCTCCACCGGATAGGCGATTGCGCCGTTCTCGACCCAGAAGCCTGCGGCGCCACGCGAATAGTCGCCGGTGACGTGATTCACACCCTGCCCCATGAGTTCCGTGACCACCAGGCCCGTACCCATGTGATTCACCAGGCCTTTGTAGTCGAGCGCGCCGGGCTTGACGATGAGGTTACGGACGCCGCCGGCATGTCCGGTGCTCTTGAGTTTCAGCTTGCGCGCCGCATAACTGTCCAGCAAATAGGTGGTCGCCACGCCGCGATCCACGATCTCCGCATCGCGCGTGGCTACGCCCTCGTTGTCGAAAGCGGTGCTGGCCAGTGCCTTCTTGAGGCGTGGCCGTTCGGACAGTTGCACGAAATCCGGGAACACCTGCTGTCCGGCGGCATGCAACAGGAACGAGGCTTCGCGGTACTGGGCACCGCCGCGCATGGCGCCGAGAAAATGGCCGATCAGGCCGCGCGCGGTTTCCGGCGTGAACAACACCGCGGCGCGCTGCGTGCCGAGTTTGCGCGCCCCGAGCCGCGCCACGGTGCGTTCCGCGGCCTTCACGCCCACCGCTTCCACGGACTCCAGATCCTGCGGATCACGCGCGGTGCTGTACCAGTAATCGCGCTGCATGCCGCCGTGTTCACCACCGATCACCACACAGGTGAGGCTGTGGTTGGTGCTGGCATATCCGGCCAGGAATCCGTGACTGTTGCCATACACGCGCAGGCCCTGATGGGTGGTCACGGTAGCGCCATCGGAATTCCGGATGCGGGCGTCGAAGCCGCGTGCCGCCGCTTCACAGCGCGTGGCAAGGTCAATGGCGCGCTCGGGCGCCAATTCCCAGGGATGGCACAAATCCAGATCGGGAATATCCTTGGCCATGAGCGCCGCATCCGCGAGGCCGGCGCAATCATCCGCCGCGGTGTAGCGTGCGATGCTGCACGCGGCACGTACGGTTTCGTTCAAGGCGGCGGGCGACAAATCCGAACTGCTGGCCGAACCTTTGCGCTGGCCGAAGTACACTGTTACGCCGATGCCGCGGTCGCGCTGGTACTCCAGGGTTTCCACTTCGCCCAGGCGCACCGTGAGCGTCAGCCCTGAATCTATGCTGACGCCGGCTTCCGCCTGGCTCGCACCCTGAGCGCGAGCCTCTTTGAGCACCTGTGCGACGCACGCATCGAGCTGGTCACGGGAATAGCCCGTAGTATCATGTTTGGCGCGCGCGTGCATCCCGGTTTCACTTCCAGACAAGGCTGCATATTGTAAGCCCATGAGCCCCGAGGACGACATTTCCGAAGGCCCGAGTCGCTCGCAGTTGAAGCGTGAAGTCGAAGCGCTGCAGAAACTCGGAGAGCAACTCGTGGAATTGCCGGAGCAGCAGCTGGCGGCACTGTCGCTGCCGGAGAAATTGCACGATGCCGTGGCGCAGGCGCGCCGCATCACCAGCTATGGCGCGCTCAAACGCCAGCGCCAGTACATCGGCCGGCTGATGCGCGACGTGGACGCGGCACTCATCCGCGCCCGGCTCGAGGAACTGCGCGGCGCCGGCCGATTGTCGCGTGCGCGTTTTCAGGATGCCGAACGCTGGCGCGACCGCCTGTTGCGGGAAGGCGATGCGGTACTCGAGGAATTTCTGGCGCGCCATCCGCAGACCGACCGCCCGCATCTGCGGCGCCTGCTGCGTGAGGCGGCACGGGATGCGGCCGCCGGCCGGCCGCCGCGACAGGCACGCGCATTGTTTCGCTACATCCAAAGCCTGCACATGACCTAAGGAAGCCCTGATCAACTCCATTTCCGTCATTCCCGCGCAAGCGGGAATCCAGAATTATCAAGAACCTGGGTACCCGCTGGAGCCTGTCCTCGCGCAGGCGGGGACGGGCACGACGAATAAATCAGAGCTTCTCTAAGAGCGTCTGACAAAATGTACGGCGATGGCCACTTGGTGCACCTGAAATCCCTCTGTCCCCCTTTGCAAAGGGGAGGAGCGCGCTTTGCGCGCAGGGAATTAATCACAGATGTTCAATGTGCCAGCTGCCCTAGGCGGTTTATCCGTCCGCCAGTCACGGGTAGAATAGCCCGATGCAGCCACTGGTCGGCGTCATCATGGGCTCGCGCTCCGACTGGGAGACGCTGGAGCACAGCGCCAAAACCCTGGACGCGCTCGCCATTCCCTACGAGACCCGCGTGGTTTCGGCGCACCGCACACCGGATCTGCTGTTTGAATACGCCGCTTCCGCTGCCGGGCGCGGATTGGAAGTCATCATCGCCGGCGCCGGCGGCGCCGCGCACCTGCCGGGCATGACCGCGGCCAAGACATCGCTGCCGGTGCTGGGTGTGCCGGTAAAATCCAGGGCGCTCAAGGGCGTGGATTCCCTGCTCTCGATCGTGCAGATGCCGGCCGGTGTACCGGTGGGCACGCTCGCCATCGGCGAGGCCGGCGCGGTCAACGCTGCGCTCCTGGCCGCGGCGATTCTCGGCAACAAGCACGCGGAAATCCGCCGCAGGCTGGAAGAATACCGCCAGCACCAGACCGAAGCGGTGCTGGCCAAACCCGATCCGGCGAAATAATCCCCGGCTGTGCCGATCACAGGCTCGACCATCTGACTCACCCTCCGCCGATGCACACTGAACGGGCAAGCAAATCCCCCCTTACCCCCCTTTGCAAAAGGGGGGCGCGCGCCGCGCGCGGGGAGATTTTGCGCGGCCATGCACGCTGTGGCATGCCGCTCGCCGCAGCCGCTGAACGGGTGATGACATCCTCCCTTTGCCAAAGGGAGGGGCTCTCTGCATGTGGGGAAATTTTCCGTGGCTATGAACACTGTCGCATGCCGGTCACGGTAACAATTAAGGAACCTCTGATTTATTCGTCGTACCCGCGAAAGCGGGTACCCAGGTTCTTGATAATTCTGGATTCCCGCTTGCGCGGGAATGACGGAAATGGAGTTGATCAGGGCTTCCCTAAACGGGAGATGAAGCCCCCCCTTTGCAAAAGGGGGAGTGCGCTGCGCGCGGGGATTTTTGACTGCAATGCGTACTGCGGCATGTTAAATGCCGTTGCATCGGCATCGCGCGCTTGCCGTTGCGCATGAATCCGCGGGGCACCACGGCGACCGCCGTCAAAACCATCGGCATCGTCGGTGCGGGGCAACTCGGGCGCATGCTGGCGCTGGCCGGTTATCCGCTCGGCCTGAAGTTTCTGTTCCTCGACAAGACTGCGGACGCGCCTGGCGCGCAGGTGGGCGAAATCCTGCTCGGCGAATTCAGCGATGCGCAGAAAATCGCCGCACTCGCGGCGCGCGTGGATTTGCTCACCTACGACGTGGAGAACGTTCCGGTGGCGGCGCTCGCCGGCCTGCCGAAGGACAAACCCTTCCTGCCGCCGGTGGCGGCGCTTGCCGCCGGACAGGATCGGCTGTCGGAAAAACAACTGTTTGGCCAGCTCAAAATCCCGACGCCGAGATACCGCGGCGTGGATACCATGGCCGACCTCGAAGAGGCCATGCACGCCATCGGTTATCCGGCGGTGCTCAAAACGCGGCGCCTCGGTTACGACGGCCGCGGCCAGCGTTTCGTCCGCAGCCCGGCGGAACTGGGCAGCGCCTTCAACGCACTCGGGGGTGTGCCGCTGATTCTGGAGGAGTTCATCGAGTTCGAGCGCGAAGTGTCGCTCATCGGCGTGCGCAACCGCCACGGAGACCTGCGCTTTTATCCGCTGTCGGAAAACCGGCACCGCGACGGCATCCTGCGCCTGTCACTCGCGCCTTACCCGGACCGCAAGCTGCAAACGCGAGCCCAACTCTATGTCAAGCGCATCCTGCAGCACTTCGATTACGCGGGCGTGCTCGCCGTCGAATTCTTCGTCAACAACGGCCGCTTACTCGCCAATGAAACCGCACCACGCGTGCACAACTCCGGCCACTGGACCATCGAGGGCTCGATCACCAGCCAGTTCGAGAATCATGTACGTGCCATCCTCAATCTGCCGCTGGGCGACACATCCGCCATCGGTCATTCGGCCATGGTGAATTTCATCGGCGCACTGCCGCCGCTGGACACGGTACTGAAGATTCCCGGAGTGCATTACCACGATTACGGCAAGGAAGCACGGCCCGGGCGCAAGCTCGGTCAC
>JBOIAZ010000006.1:0-13120 GCA_050739175.1 Gammaproteobacteria bacterium | reverse complement strand
TGGATGATGGCGTCGAGGCGATTGCGGAATTCCGGCGAGAACATCCGGCGAATGGCTTCCATGCCGTCTGGCGTGTTGTCGGTCTGGGTAAAGCCGATGGACGGGCGCGCCATGTCCTGCGCGCCGGCGTTGGTGGTCATGACGATGATCACGTGACGGAAATCCGCCTTGCGGCCGTTGTTGTCGGTGAGCGTGCCGTGATCCATGACCTGCAGCAGCAGGTTGAAGACCTCGTTGTGTGCCTTCTCGATTTCGTCGAGCAGCAGCACGCAATGCGGGTGCTTGAGGATCGCGTCGGTCAGCAGGCCGCCCTGATCGAAGCCCACGTAACCGGGAGGCGCGCCGATGAGACGCGATACGGTGTGGCGCTCCATGTACTCAGACATATCGAAGCGCACGAACTCGATGCCCAGAATCAGCGCGAGCTGTTTGGTGACCTCGGTCTTGCCGACGCCGGTGGGGCCGGCGAACAGGAACGAGCCGATGGGCCGGGTCTCGGGGCCAAGCCCCGAGCGCGAGGTCTTGATGGCCGCAGCCAGCGTGGCGATGGCCTTGTCCTGGCCGTAGATCACCAGTTTCAGGTCGCGCTCCAGATTGCGCAGCCCTTCCTTGTCGGAGGCCGACACGCTTTGCGCCGGAATGCGCGCCATCTTGGCGACGATTTCCTCCACGTCCTGCACGCTGATGGTCTTGCGGCGCTTGCCGGGCGGGCGCAGGCGCATGTTGGCGCCGGCCTCGTCAATCACGTCAATCGCCTTGTCCGGCAGGTGCCGGTCGTTGAGATAGCGCGAAGCGAGTTCCGCGGCTAACTCCAGCACCTTATTGGGATATTTGACCTGATGATGCTGTTCGAACTTGTGGCGCAGACCCTTGAGAATGCGCGCGGTTTCCTCCACCGTCGGCTCGGGCACGTCAATCTTCTGGAAGCGTCGCGCGAGCGCCCGGTCCTTCTCGAACACACCGCGGTATTCTTGATAGGTGGTGGAACCGATGCACTTGATCTCGCCATTCTGCAGCACCGGCTTGATGAGATTGGACGCGTCCATGACGCTGCCGGAGGCGGAGCCCGCGCCGATCACGGTGTGGATTTCGTCAATGAATAAAATATTGCCGGGGTCTTTTTTAAGTTCGGCAATCACGCCCTTGAGGCGCTTTTCGAAATCGCCGCGGTACTTGGTGCCGGCGATCAGCGCGCCCATGTCGAGCGCGTAGATGGTGCTGTCGCGCAGGATGTCCGGCACGCGGTCTTCGACGATCAGCAGCGCCAGGCCCTCGGCCAGGGCGGTCTTGCCGACGCCCGCCTCGCCCACGAACAGCGGATTGTTCTTGCGCCGCCGGCACAGCACCTGCACGGTACGCTCGATTTCGTGCTCGCGGCCAATCAACGGATCAATCCGGCCCTCCTTGGCGCGCTGGTTGAGGTTGCTGGCGTACATTTCCAGCGCCGTGCGCCCGGGCTTGACGCCGGCCTCACCCTCCTCCTCGCCGGCTTCCGCGGCGCTCGCCGGGGTTTCATCCTCGTGGATTCTGGAGATGCCGTGCGAGATGCAGTTCACGATGTCGAGGCGCGTGATCCCCTGACGGCCGAGCAGATACACGGCATTGGAGTCCTTTTCACCAAAAATCGCCACCAGCACGTTGACTGCCGTGACTTCCTTGTGACCGGAGGATTGCACGTGAAACACCGCGCGCTGCAGCACGCGCTGAAAACCCAGCGTCGGTTGCACGTCCGGATCGGGCTGATCGAGGCGCGGGGTGTTCTCGTCAATGTAGCGCGTGAGCTCATGCTGCATGGACTGGATGTCGGCACCGCAGGCGCGCAACACTTCGGCCACCCGCGCGGTGTCGAGCAGCGCCAGCAGCAGATGCTCGACGGTCATGAATTCATGACGTTTGGCACGCGCCTCCTTGAAGGCGGTGTTCAGGCAGAATTCCAGTTCCTTGCTGAGCATGCTCAGACTTCCTCCAGAGTGCAGAGCAGCGGATGCTGGTGCTCGCGTGAATAGTCGTTCACCTGCGCGGCCTTGGTCTCGGCGATTTCATGGGTGAATACGCCGCACACGCCCTTGCCACGGGTGTGCACGTGCAGCATGATTTGGGTGGCGCGGCTGCGGTCCATGCGGAAGAAGGCCTGCAGAACCTCCACCACGAACTCCATGGGCGTATAGTCGTCGTTCAGCAGGACCACCTTGTACAGCGGCGGCTTCTTGAGGCGCGGCTTGACCTCCTCGACCACCAGGCCGCGCTGATATTCGGTATCCTGACGTTCCTCGCTCATGGCCCGATTTTAGCCCGATTTTCCGCGGCGGGCAGCCGCAACGACGAACGGCGGGCTTTGGCCGAATTTGCAATGTCATCCCCGGACCGCGCAGCCGGGAATGACTGCCGAAACCTGCGCTCATGCCATGCCACCACCAGCGGCTCTTGAGGCGCAGCCAGCCCTGTCAGTATGATGCAGCCGCAGCGCAGGGCCTTTTGCCCGTGGCTGTTCCCGGTCATGAGCCGCAAAGATTCGAAAACATCATGCAACTGAACAATCTGCGCATGGCAGACGCAAGTGCGCTCGTGGACCGCTGGTGGCCGGCGCTGGAACGCCGCCTGCCATTCTGGTTGAGTGTGGTTCTGGGCGTGCTCATCGCCTGGATCCTGGCCCAGCTGACTTGGGCGCTCCTGCCGCGCCCGAAAGCCGCCGCACCTATATATAAGACATCCGTAGCAGCAAGCCCGGCCGCCAACCTCGACGCCGCTGCTGCGCTGCATTTGTTCGGCGTGGCCGGCGGCAACGCCGCGACGAACGCGCCTGAAACCACGTTGAACCTGACCCTGCGGGGCGTGGTGGCGGCCAACCCGGAGGTCAAACAATCCCTGGCCATCATCGCCGCGAACGGCAGCGGGAAAATGTATGCCGTCGGCGCGCAACTGCCGGGCGGCGCGCTGCTGCAATCCGTGTATCCGGACCACGTGCTGCTGAACCTCAACGGTCGTACGCAAACCCTGAGCCTGCCGAAATTCGGTGGCGGCGTCGGCGGCGCGGAGACTGACCTGACGACGCCCGGCCTCCCACCGGTGGTGTACGGCCGCAGCCTGCCGGCCACGCAAAACCTCATGCAACTGCGCAATGAACTGGTCAGCCATCCCGAGCGTCTGATGGACATGATGCGCGCCATGCCGGTGATGGAGAACGGCCAGCTCACGGGCTACCGGGTGTTTCCGGTGGGAAATTCCGACGCGTTTGCCAAGCTCGGGCTCGAGCCCGGCGACGTGGTCACGGCCGTCAACGGCATACCCCTGGACAATCCGGCGCAGAGCCTGCAGGTGCTGAACAACATCCGCACCTCGGACCAGGTATCCATCACCTTCATTCGCAACGGCCAGCAGCAGACCCGCATCCTGTCATTGCAGAACCCCAACGGCCCACCGAGATGATCCCAGCAGCACAATTACAGCGCAGACTCAGCCGTCATTCCCTCGCCTGGCTGCAGGCCCTGCTCATCGGGATGCTGCTGTGCGCCTCGGCGGCGGTGCAGGCGCAGAATGCCGGCATCACGCTCAACTTCAAGGATGCCGACATCCGGGAGGTTGCGGCCACCATCGGCCAGATCACCCACAAGGACTTCATCATTGACCCGCGCGTACAGGGCCGGGTCACGGTGATTTCCAGCAAGCCCATCAGCGCGGATGCCGTGTATGCGGCCTTTCTGTCCGTGCTCCAGGTGCACGGACTGGCGGCGGTGCCGGCGGGCGCCATGATCAAGATCGTGCCAGCGCTCGAAGCGCGCCAGATGCCGGGATCCACGTTCAATTCCGGCACGCCGGGCGATGCCATCGTCACCGACGTGGTGCAGATCAACAACGTATCCGCGGCACAGCTAGTGCCGGTGCTCAGGCCGCTGATGTCCACCGAAGCGCAGCTCGCGGCCTATCCGGTCTCCAACATGCTCATCATTTCCGACCGCGCCAGCAACGTCACACGGCTGCTGAACATCATCGAGCGCATTGATCAGCCGACGTCCGGCGAAGTCGAGGTGATCCCGCTGCAGAACGCCTCAGCCAGCGACGTGGTGCAGGTGCTGAATTCACTGCTACAAACCCAGCAAGGCGCGGAAGCCGGGCCGCCGTTGAAACTCGTGGCCGATATGCGCACCAACAGCATTCTCGTGGGCGGCGACAAGAATGACCGTTTGCGCATCCGTGCGCTCATCGCGCGTCTCGACACGCCGACGGAAACCGGCAACACCCAGGTGATATACCTGCGTTACGCCAAGGCCAAGGACATCGCCGATGAACTCAAGAGCTTCGTCCAGGAAATGCAGAAGCAGACCACTGCCGCTGGCAGCAGCGGCGCCGGCGCCGCCGCCAACCAGCCGAACGTGTCCCTGATCCCGGACGAGCGCACCAATGCGCTGGTGATCACCGCGCCGCCCAAGATCATGCATGCCGTGGAAGACGTGATTGCCAAGCTCGACATCCGCCGCGCCCAGGTGCTGTTGCAAACCATCGAAGCCGAGCTGACCTCGGACAAATCCGCGCAACTCGGCATCACCTGGGTGGCGGACGCCCTGAACAACGCCGGCGCCGTCGGCATCACGGATTTCAGCAATACCGGCCCCGGTATCGGCGGGCTGGCGCAGCAGGCCCTGGCCGCACGGGCGGGCACCACTGCGGGCGGCGCGCTCGGCACCACCGGGGCACCCAGCATCGGGCTGCCGCAGGGCCTGACGCTCGGCGTCGGCAAGATCGTGAGCGGCGGATTCAGCTGGGCCGCGCTCATCAATGCGCTGGCCGGAAATTCCGACACCAACATCCTGTCCACGCCCAGCATCGTGACGCTGGACAATCAGGAAGCCGACATCAAGGTGGCCCAACAGGTGCCGTTCGTGACCGGCCAATACACCAATACCACCGGCACCGGCACCGCCGGCACCCCGGTCATCAACCCGTTCCAGACCGTGCAGCGCGAGGACGTGGGCCTGGAACTCAAGATCACGCCGCAGATCAACCAAGGCAATGCGGTGCTGCTGAAAATAGATCAGGTGATTTCCAACCTCACCGGCACCAGCGTCGGCGGCCAACCGGTCACCAATACGCGCGAAATCAAAACCAGCGTCATGGCCCAGGACGGGGAAATCGTGGTGTTGGGCGGGTTGATCGAGAATCAGATGATTGAATCCGAACAGCACGTGCCGGTGCTGGGCAGCATTCCCTTGCTGGGTAATCTTTTCAAGTTCCGCAGCACCACCAACACCAAAAGTAACCTGATGCTGTTCATCCAGCCCACCATCCTGCGCAATACCGAGACCGCGGATCAGTACACCAGCCGGACCTACAACCAGATGCGCGATATCCAGTTGCGCAACCAGGGCCCGGTGCAGCTCATGCCGCAGGAGCAGCGCCCGGTACTGCCAAACTTCAATAACGTGAACCGTCCGCCCGCGCCCGTCTCCGCCGCTCCCGGCGCCACTACGCACGCCCTGCCCGTACCCTCAGCCACCAGCCACCACGCGCCGCCTGCGGCTGCGGCCACCCAGTCTCAGCCGGCCGCGGCGACGCACCCGCCACCGGCGTAAGTTCCATGGCGATCACCGCCGATCCCAACTCCGCCATTGCCAGCCGCCCGCTGTCCGAAGCCCAAGTCGCAGTCCGCGGCATTCCATTCCCGTTTGCCAAACGTCACGGCGTGCTGGTCGTGGCTATCGAAAACGGCACGGCACACGTGGTGCACCGGCAGGATGTCACCTCCGAAGCCCTGCTTGAGACACGCCGCGTGCTCGGCCTGCCGCTCACGGCACGGGCGGTGAGCAACGAAGAATTCGACACGCTGCTGCAACAGGCTTACGAAGAACAGACCAACAGCGCCATGCAGATGATGGAAGGCCTGGACGAGGACGTGGACCTGTTCAGCGTGGCACAGGCGCTGCCCGAGCCCGAAGACCTGCTGGAGAGCGAGGACGACGCGCCCATCATCCGGCTGATCAACGCATTGCTGACCGAGGCGGTCAAGGAAAACGCCTCCGACATCCACATCGAACCGTTCGAGAACCGCTTGGTCGTGCGCTTCCGCGTGGACGGCGTGCTGCGCGTGGTGCTGGAGTCGCGGCGCGCGGTGGCGCCGCTGGTGGTGTCGCGCGTCAAGGTAATGGCCAAACTCGACATCGCGGAGAAGCGCCTGCCGCAGGACGGCCGCATCTCGCTGCGCATCGCCGGCCGGCCGATTGACGTGCGCGTCAGCACCATTCCCTCGGGCCACGGCGAGCGCGTGGTGCTGCGCCTGCTCGACAAGCAGGCGGGACGGCTGGAACTGGAACACCTCGGTATGCCGGAGGATACGCGCACGCTGGTGGACGAACTTATCCACGTGCCGCACGGCATCATCCTGGTCACCGGCCCCACCGGTTCCGGCAAGACCACCACGCTGTACGCCGCGCTCGCGCGTCTCAACGACCGCAGCCGCAACATCATGACGGTCGAGGATCCGATCGAATACTACATTGACGGCATCGGTCAGACTCAGGTGAACACCCGCGTGGACATGACCTTCGCGCGCGGCCTGCGCGCGATCCTGCGCCAGGACCCCGACGTGGTGATGGTGGGCGAAATCCGCGACCTGGAAACCGCCGAGATCGCGGTGCAGGCCTCGCTCACCGGGCACCTCGTGCTCTCCACGCTGCACACCAACACCGCGGTGGGCGCCATCACCCGGTTGCGCGACATGGGCGTGGAGCCGTTTCTCTTGTCGTCCTCGCTGCTCGGCATGCTGGCGCAGCGGCTGGTGCGCATCCTGTGTGCCGAGTGCAAACAGCCGTACGCGGCGGGTGAACGCGAGTGCAAGGCGCTGGATTTGCCGCGCAGCCAGCCGCCGACGCTCTACCGTGCGCTGGGATGCGAGCACTGCAACCGCACCGGCTATCGCGGCCGCACCGGTATTTACGAAATGGTGGTGGTGGACGAGCACATGCGCAGCATGATCCACGACGGTAACGGCGAGCAGGAACTCGAACACTACGCGCGCACCAAAACGCCCAGCATCCGCCAGGATGGCCGCCGGCGCGTGCTCGCGGGCAAGACCAGTATCGAAGAAGTATTGCGCGTGACGCGGGAAGACTAGCGTGGGCGCGTTCGCATACACTGCCATCGACAACCGCGGCCGCGAGCGTCGCGGCGTGCTGGAAGGCGACACCCCGCGACAGATACGTCAGCAGTTGCGCGACCAGGGCCTGACGCCGCTCGCGGTGGCGCAAGCCGCGGAGCAGGAAACCCGCGGCCGCATCGGCCTCGGCTGGCGGCGCGGCATCAGCGCTGCGGATCTGGCGCTGATCACGCGCCAACTGGCCACGCTGGTGCGTTCCGCGCTGCCGGTGGAGGAAGCGCTGCTCGTGGCCTCGCAGCAAAGCGAAAGGCCGCGCCTCAAGACCATGCTGCTGGCGGTGCGTGGCCGCGTCATGGAGGGGCACACGCTGGCCTACGGCCTGGGACAGTTTCCGCACGTGTTTCCCGAGATTTTTCGCGCCACCGTGGCGGCCGGCGAACACACCGGGCATCTGGACGGCGTGCTCGAGCGACTCGCGGATTATGCCGAGAATCGCCAGCTGCTGCGCCAACGCATGCTGCTGGCGATGATCTATCCGGCACTGCTGACCGTAGTGGCGATCGTGGTGGTCGCGGGCCTCATGGCGTACGTGGTGCCGCGCGTCACCGAAGTTTATACGCACACCGGCCAGACGCTGCCGTTCCTGACCATAGCTTTGATCGCCGTCAGCCACTTCCTGCGCGACTACGGCATCTGGGTGATCGTGGCCCTGGTAATTGCGTTCTTCGTGTGGCGCCGCATGTTGCGCAAACCCGAGGTGCGGCGCCGCTGGGATCGCAACAAGCTGCGCCTGCCGCTGTTCGGGCGGCTGGTGCGCGGCATCAACACCGCGCAATTCACGCGCACGCTCAGCATTCTCGCGGGCAGCGGCGTGCCGGTGCTCGAAGCTCTGCGCATCGCCGGTGAAGTCGTGGTGAATCTGCCGATGCGCGAAGCGGTCGAGGAAGCCGCGGCACGCGTGCGCGAAGGCGCCTCCATCAACCAGTCGCTCGCCAAGAGCGGCCTGTTTCCGCCCATGGCGGTGCACCTGATCGCCAGCGGCGAGGCCAGCGGCAAGCTCGACAGCATGCTGGAACGCGCCGCCATCAGCCAGGAACGCGAATTGGAAACTCTGACCGGCACAATGCTCGGCATCATGGAGCCCGGGCTGATCCTGGTCATGGGACTGATTGTGCTGCTCATCGTGCTCGGCATTCTGCTGCCGATTTTCGATCTCGACCAGATGGTTCACTGACCGGGAGGCTGCCGTGAGGACATCCGCTTTGCTGTGCTGCTGCGCATTATTGTGTCCGCTGACCGCGCTGGCCGCCGGCAGCTTCAACTACAACTACGCCGAGCTGGGCTATCAACGCCAGGCGGCGACCGGAGGCCCCACGCTCAACGGGCCGGCCCTGGACTTTTCCTGGACTGTGTACAACGAGCTGCAGCTCACCGGCAGTTATGACCGGCTCACGGTATCTTCGCCGGACATCAGCAACAGCAATTATTCCATCGGCATCCGCGGGGACAGCAGTTTCAGCGCGCAGACGGATTTCACCACCGACATCCTGTATGTCAACAACCGCGCCACGATTTCCGGCAGCAACAGTACCGACACGGGCTACCGGCTGGCGTTCGGGTTTCGGCATCTGTTCAATCAGCGGGTGGAGCTGGACGGCGGCATTGGCCACAACTGGCTGAACCAGTCCTCCAACGACGTGAGCGTCGGACTGCTGTTCAATGCCACCTCGTGGCTGGCGGCCGGTCTGGGCTACAGCCACAACGGCGTGACCGGGAATACCGCCACCGCGCGCCTGCGCTTCTATTTCTGAGGCACGCCGGAACTTTCGTGATACTTTGACACCCTAAGCACCAGTTCCAGGATTCTTCCCCCAGGGATACGGGTCGGCACCGCCTGCGGCTGCCGATGAAGACAACAGTCATTGCCGTTTGCACCTGGAGTAGCAGCATGAAGAATCTGCGCCTGATCCCGGACTTCGCGGTTTTGCTGGCCGTGCTCACCTGCGGTTCGCTGCCGGCTCTGGCTCGGGCCGCGGCGGCGCCGGCCAAGACGCCCGAGGTTTTTGCCAACCTCCAGTTCCGCAATCTCGGGCCGGCCGAGGCCGGGGGGCGCGTGGCTTCCGTGGTCGGCATCCCCGGCAACCCGAAGATTTATTACGCGGGCGCCGCGGGCGGCGGGGTGTGGAAATCCACCGACGGTGGATACCGCTGGCAGGCGATCTTCAGCAAGCAACCCACGAGTTCCATCAGCGACGTGGTGCTCGAGCCCTCCAACCCGGGCGTGGTTTGGGTGGCCACGGGTGAAGTGAACATCCGCAACGATGTTCTCGACGGCGCCGGGCTGTACCGCTCGACGGATGCCGGAAACACCTGGCAGCTCATGGGCTTCAAGGATGCCGGCAACATTTCCAAGGTCGTTGTCGACCCGCACAACGGCAACATCGTATGGGTGGCCGTGCTGGGACACGTGTGGGGTGCGAATGTCGAGCGCGGCGTGTTCAAGACTACCGATGGCGGCAAGACCTGGAAGAAGGTGTTGTACGTCAACGATCACACCGGCGCCATTGACCTCACGCTAGACGGCGACAACCCGCAGGTGCTGTTCGCCGCCCTGTGGCAGGCGCAGCGCTATCCGTGGAAGCTCGACGAGGGCGGCCCGGACAGCGGCCTGTGGCGCTCCACCGATGGCGGCGACACCTGGACACGATTGACCACCGATCTGCCCAAATCGCCCATCGGCCGTATCTCCATCGCGGTCGCGCCCAGCAATCCCGCGCGTGTGTACGCACTCATCGAAACCAAGCGCGGTAACGGCCTGCTGTTCAGTTCCACGGACCTCGGCGATCACTGGCAGCAGGTGAGTGACAACTACACGCTCGACGTGCGGCCGTTCTATTTCTCGCACATGTACGTCGCGCCCAACGACGAGAACAAGCTGTACTTCACCTCCTTTGAACTCATGCAGTCCGACGACGGCGGCAAAACCGCGCACTCGATTGACTCCGGCGTGCACGTGGATCATCACGCCTTCTGGCAGGATCCGACCCGTCCCGCGCGCATGATCCAGGGCAACGACGGCGGCGTGTACCTGAGTCTGGACGCGGGTGCGCACTGGCGCTTCGCGGACACATTGCCGATCGAACAGTTCTACCAGGTGGCCGCGGACAGCAAGCAGCCGTACAACCTGTGCGGCGGCCTGCAGGACAACGACGGCTGGTGCGGGCCTTCGAACTCCGCGAGCGGGTTCTTCAGAGGTGCGAGCGGGTGGTTCAGCATCCCGCTGGGTGACGGCCAGTTCCTGGTGCCCGCGCCCACTGATCCCGATATCGTGTACGCCGATTCCCAGGGTGGCGACATCGTGCGTTACAACATCGCCAAACACAGCGAGATCGGCATCAAGCCCTACAACGCACTGGACAGTCTGGAACTCAAGGATCACAAGTACCGCTTCAACTGGACCTCGCCCATCGCGGTCTCGGCCACCGACGCCAACACCGTGTATCTCGGGGGCAACGTGGTATTCAAGTCCACCGACGCCGGCCAGCACTGGAGCGTCATCAGCCCGGACCTGACGCGCAACGATAAATCCAAGCAGCTTTACTCGGGCGGCCCGGTGAACTACGACATCACCGGAGCGGAAACCTACGACACTCTTCTGTCGCTCGTGCTGGCACCGACCGACCCGAACGTCCTTTGGACGGGCAGCGACGACGGCCAGGTACACGTGACACGCGACGGTGGCCAACATTGGAGCAACGTCACCCCGCCGGGTGCGCCCCAATGGGGCCGGGTGTTCAAGATTGGCGTATCACCGTTTGACGCCGGCACCGCGTACGTGGCCGTTGACAACCACGAGATGCATGACCGCACGCCGTACGTGTACGCCACCAGCGACTACGGCCAGTCCTGGCACAGCCTCGCCAGGGGCCTGCCGGACGAACCGGTGCTTGTGGTGCGCGAAGATCCCAACCAGCAGGGCTTTCTGGTGCTGGGGAACATGACCGGCCTGTGGTTTTCGCGTGACCACGGCAGCCACTGGCAGCAATTCCACTCGGATTTCCCCACCGCTCCGGTGTTCGACGTGAAGTTCGTGCATCACGCACTCGTGGTGGCCACCCACGGCCGCGGCCTGTTCGTGATGGACAATCTGCGCCCCTTCGAAGAAATGAATGAGCAGATCGCGCAACAGGGCTTGCACCTGTTCACGCCCTCGCCGGGTACCGAATATTCCTTCGCCGCCGGCCACATGCCGGAACCGGTGCTGATTGATTACTACCTGAAGGATGCCCTCAAGGCCGCGCCGGCGGAAATGGCCCAGCATCACACGCCGGTGAAAATCGTCATTACGGATGCCGGCGGTCAAGTCGTGGCCACCGAATACGGCCCGGCCAAGGCGGGCATCAACGCCTACGCCTGGCCGATGCGCTACACCGGGGCGACGCAACTCAGCTTCGAACATCCGACCGGGTTCCGCGCACGCTTCGGGTCCCTGGGGCCGGCGGTGTTGCCCGGCAACTACCACGTGGCGGTGACCGCGAACGGCCAGACCCAGAACACCGCGGTCAGCGTGCGCGGCGATCCGAACCTGGACATCCCGGCCGACGTGGCGCGTGCCAACCTGCAGTTCGCCCTGCAGGCACGCAACATGCAGAGCGCACTGCACGAGATGCTGAACCGCATCACAGCAATGCACGAGACGCTCGGCGCCTTCGAGAAAACCGTGAACGCGGGCCCCGCTCCCCAGGCCCAATACGCGGCACTGGCAAGCCAGGCGCGGGCGCTCGACAGCAAACTCACCGCGCTCAAGAACAGCGTATACAACCCGCTGGTGCAGCGCGACGTTCCCGAGGATTCGCTGCACTTCCCGGCGAAGCTGAATGACGATCTGGGCAGCCTGGGCGGCTTCGGTACCAATCCAACGATTGCACCGGACGCTTCCGCACTCGCGAACGCGGCAGCCGCGGGCGCGCAACTCAAAGGCAAGCTCGCGGAATTCAACCAGCTGCTCGCGGGCGACGTCGCCAACTACAACAAGGCGGCGTTTGCCGCCGGTGCGCCCACACTCATGACCGGCGAGCCCATCACGGTCGCGCCGGTACAGAGGTAAAGGCAGCGCGCAAATCATGGCTGGGGGAGGCTCCGGCCTCCCCCGCGTTTGCAACCCGGCGATGCTGATTCAGCCGGACGTTCAATCGTGAGCCAAGCGCAGAACCGCGATACCGTCGTGCGGCAAACATAAACCCGGCCGTGCGGACTCGCGCGTGCGCCCTGCGTCTCGCGACATGATTTCGTGATATTTTAAGCGCCCGCCTTTTCAATTCATGGATCGCCATGCCGCAAGGACACCGGCCCGTGCCGCCAACGGCAGGAGCGGAACTGTTTGCCATCGTTACCCGGAGCATCATGATGAAACTTACGCAGCTGCTCAACCATTCCCGCACTTTGCTCGTGGCGTTGGCGTTAGTGTCGCTGCCCGCCTGGGCACAAACCGGCACACCGACCACGACCCCTCCCGGGTTCTTCCACAATCTCAAATTCCGCAATCTCGGTCCGGCCATCGCCGGCGGCCGGGTGACGTCGGTGGTCGGCATCCCCGGCAATCCGAAGATCTATTACGTGGGCGCCGCGGGCGGCGGCGTGTGGAAAAGTGTGGACGGCGGCCTGCACTGGAAAGCCATTTTTACCCATGCGGACACCTCTTCCATCAGCAACATCGCGCTGGCGCCCTCCAACCCGAACCTGGTTTGGGTAGCCACGGGTGAAGCCAATATCCGCAACGACGTGCTCGATGGCGGCGGCCTGTACCTGTCCACCGACGCCGGCAAAACCTGGAAGCTCATGGGTTTCAAGGATGCCGGCCAGATCGCCAAGGTGGTCGTGGACCCGCAAAACTCCGACACCGTGTGGGTCGCGGTGCTGGGCCACGCCTGGGGTCCGAATCCCGAGCGCGGCGTGTTCAAAACCATCGACGGCGGCAAGACCTGGAAGAAGGTGTTGTTCGTCAACGATCACACCGGCGCCATTGACCTGACG
>JBOIAZ010000005.1:0-9206 GCA_050739175.1 Gammaproteobacteria bacterium | reverse complement strand
TGCAGAGCGCGTGTGGATAGGCCTGCGCGGCGGTGCGCGCGTACCAGTGCAAGGCTTGGGCGTCGTCGCGCGGCACGCCGCGCCCGAGCATGTAAAGATCCGCCAAACGGTCCTGGCCCACGGGGTGGCCGCGCTCGGCCGCTTGCCGGTACCAGCGCGCACATTCCGCGGCTGCTTGCGGCAGCACGTGGAGTTGCGCGTGCACATGGCCGAGGGTGAGCTGCGCTTCGATAAAATCCGCAGCGGCGGATTTTTTCAGCAACTCCAGCCCCTCGGCGAACACCGGTGTGTCATGCGCGTTGGATGCCAGCAGAGCCTGGCCGCGCTCGAACCACTCCTGTGGCGTACTCATGGCGTCGCAAGCAGCGTGGAGGGGCCCCGTGCGTAGCACGGGGATCTTGGCGTCGCGAGCCGGCGCCGGCGTGAGATCCGCACGCGCAACAGCCAAGTTGACTCAGGGAGTCTCATGCCAGCAGTGTAGCAAAGCGGCTTGGTCAACTGCGGGCGTCGGGTTAAGCTGTACGCCCTCGTACGCAGGCGTACCTCATGAGCTTGAGCGGCAAACACGTCGTGCTCGGCATCACCGGCGGCATTGCCGCCTACAAATGCGCTGACCTGGTGCGGCGGCTGCGGGACGCCGGCGCCGAAGTGCAGGTGGCGATGACTGCGGGTGCGCAGCGCTTCATCACTCCGCTCACGTTTCAGGCATTATCGGGCCGGCCGGTGCGCACTGAACTCTGGGACACCGCTGCCGAATTCGGCATGGGCCACATTGAACTTGCGCGCTGGGCGGAGCTGGTGCTGGTGGCGCCGGCCACGGCGGGTTTTCTCGCGCGTCTTGCCCACGGGCACGCCGACGATCTGCTCACCACGCTATGTCTTGCCACGCAGGCGCCGCTGGCGGTCGCGCCTGCCATGAACTGGGTGATGTGGGAAAACGCCGCGACTCAGGACAACCTGCGACGTCTGCGCGCGCGTGAGGTGCGCGTGCTCGGGCCGGCGGAGGGCGAGCTGGCGGAAGGCGAAGTGGGCGTGGGGCGCATGCTTGAACCGGCGGAGATCGTCGCCGCGCTCGCCGACCAGCCGCTGCCTCTCAAGGGCGTACGCGTTCTGGTGACTGCCGGACCCACGCGCGAGCCGCTGGATCCGGTGCGCTACGTGAGCAACCGCAGCTCCGGCAAGATGGGTTTCGCGGTGGCGCGCGCCGCCGCCGAGGCCGGCGGCCGGATCACGCTGGTGAGCGGCCCGACACATCTGGCGACGCCGCGCGACGTGCGTCGTGTGGACGTGGAGACCGCCGCCGAGATGCAGCACGCGGTCATGGCCGAAGTTGCGGATGCGGACATCTTCATCGCCACCGCCGCAGTCAGCGACTATGCACCTACGCGTACCGCATCCCAGAAGATAAAAAAGCGCACCGCGGCGCTGCAACTGGATCTTGCCCGCACGCCCGACATTCTGGCCGAAGTCGCGGCGCGCAAGCCGCGGCCCTTCACGGTCGGATTCGCGGCGGAAACCCACGATCTGGAAGCCAATGCGCGCGCCAAACTGCAGAAGAAAAAACTGGATTTGATCGTGGCCAACTGGGTGGGTGGCGGTCGCGGCTTCGATACCGAGGACAACGCGCTCAGCGTCTATTGGCAGAAGGGGGCCGCCGAACTTGGCCACGGACCGAAACTGGAGCTTGCGCGCAAGCTGATTCAGCTGATTGCCGAACATTACTCACGGCTTCACTGATACCTTGGCGCGACAACAATCGCGGGGCAATGCATGCACGTCAAGGTGAAGATTCTCGATGCGCGCATCGGCGGCGAGTTTCCGCTGCCGCATTACGCCACGGCCGGCTCCGCCGGCCTGGACCTGCGTGCCTGTCTCAAGCAGTCCCTGACCCTGGCGCCCGGCGACAGCGCACTCATCCCCAGCGGCATCGCCATCCATATCGGTGATCCGGGGTACGCCGCCATGCTGCTGCCGCGTTCCGGCCTTGGCCACAAGCACGGCATCGTGCTCGGCAACCTCGTGGGGCTGATCGATTCCGATTATCAGGGCGAGGTGCTGATTTCCTGCTGGAATCGCGGACGCGAAGCTTTCAACGTGCAGCCGGGCGAACGCATCGCGCAGATGGTCATCGTGCCGGTGGCCCAGGCGAGTTTTGAAGTGGTCGCTGAATTCGAGCGCAGCCCGCGCGGCGCTGGCGGCTTCGGTCATTCGGGAAGGAATTGACAAGATGTGGGTGCGGCACGATTCGCCGCAGCGCGGCGGCCGTCAACCGCCGTTATTCGGATTCGCGGTCAACTGCTGGAAGCGCTTGATGTAGGCGTCGAACTGCGCCTGCAACGCCGGTTTCTGTTGCTGCTGCTGCAGCAGCAATTTCTGATCGGCCTCCAATTGCTGCTGGGTGCTGAGCAGGTTGCCTTTTAGCTCCGCCGGTATGGGGCGGTGCAGCCGCTCAAGTTCCTGCTCACGCTTTTGATAGGAGGTGAGATTACCCTGCAGGCCGCTGATGGCTGCGTTGGTGATGTCGATTTGTGCGTTCATGGCCTTGAGCCGGGTGTCGCGATCCTGCTCGATGTCGGACACCGAAGTGTAGGTGTCGAGCAGCATCTGGTCGGTGGCCTGCTGGGCCTGTTCCTGTCTGGCTTTGGCCGCGGCTGCGGCCTGATCCTGCGGCGCTTCCTTGGCTTTGGGAGCCTGGATGGTTTTCACCGTCAGGCCTTCGCTGTTGAGCACCTCGAGTTGCTGGTTGGCGTATTCCGGCGGCACGCTGCTGCCGTAATGCACGACGCCGTTCTTGTCCACCCATTTGTAGAGTTTGGGGCCTTTGTCCTGCGCAAACGCACCGCCGGCGAACGCGGTCGCCAGCGTCGCGGCCAGCATGAGTGCAAGTATGCGGGTTTTCATGGCTCAACCGTCACTCAATGATGTGCACACCAGGCCTCAGTATAACGCGCCTCCCGGACACAGCGTTTCACGCGCCGTAACGTTGACGGTAGGCGCGCAACGCGGCAAGCGCGCTGGCCTGCTCGGGGCGGCTTTGGAGCCAGGCCATCAGCTCCTCGAGGCGCGCAATCGCGGTCACCTCCAGGTGTTCGGTCTCGCGCAGTTCGGCAATTGCGGATTTTTCAGCCTGGCCGCGTTCCTGGCGGTCGAACGCAATCGCCAGACCCACGGCGGTTGCACCCGCAGCGCGGATCAGGCCGAGCGACTCGCGTACCGCGGTGCCGGCGGTGATCACGTCGTCCACGATCAGTACCCGGCCGCTGAGCGGCGCGCCGATCAACCGCCCGCCTTCACCGTGATCCTTGGTCTCCTTGCGATTGAAGCACCACGGCAAGTCACGCCCGTGGTGTTCGGCGAGCGCTGCGGCCGTGACTGCGACCAGCGGGATGCCCTTGTAAGCCGGTCCGAACAGCATGTCGAACCGGATGCCGGAGTCCACGATGGATTTTGCGTAGCAGCGCCCCAACGCGGCGAGCGCCGCGCCGGAATTAAACAGGCCGGTGTTAAAGAAGTAGGGGCTTGGGCGCCCGGATTTGAGGGTGAATTCTCCGAAGCGCAGCACTCCGCGCTCCAGGGCGAAGTCGAGAAATTCGTGCTGATAGTCCCGCATGCCCGATTCCAGCGGACGCAAAACGCCGGGTATGATACACGCTCCTTGCGTATAGGGGTCTGGTGGCATGCGCATCATTACGCTCAACGTCAACGGTGTGCGCTCCGCGGCGCGCAAAGGCCTGTTCACGTGGCTGTCGAAGCAGCGTGCCGATGTGGTGTGCCTGCAGGAAACCAAGGCGCAGGTTGGGCAGCTTACCGACCCGACATTTCGGCCCGGGAATCACCACTGTTACTATTTCGATGCGCAAAAAAAAGGCTACGCCGGCACTGCATTGTTCGTGCGCCGCGAACCGGATGAGGTAATCATGGGCATCGGTGCCGGCGAGTTCGATGCCGAGGGCCGCTATCTGGAAGCGCGCTTCGGAAAGATTTCCGTGGTGTCTCTGTACCTGCCGTCGGGCTCCTCGGGGCCCAAGCGCCAGGCATCCAAGAACCGCTTCCTGAACATTTTCATGCCGTATCTCAAATCGCTGCGCCGCAAAAAACGCGAATACATCCTGTGCGGCGACTGGAACATCGCGCATCGGGAGATTGATCTCAAAAACTGGCGCAGCAATCAGAAAAACTCCGGCTTTCTGCCGCACGAGCGCGCCTGGATGGACGAGCTGTTCGGCACCGCGGGTTTTGTGGATGCATTTCGCGTCGTGGATCCCCGTCCCGGGCAGTACACCTGGTGGTCGAACCGCGGTCGTGCATGGGCCAAGAACGTCGGCTGGCGCATTGATTACCAGGTGATCACGCCGGGGCTGAAGAGCGCGGTGCAAAAAGCACGCATCTACACGGCGCAGCGCTTTTCCGATCACGCCCCGCTGATTCTGGATTACGCCGGCAAACTGTGAACGCTCCCGCGAAGGCGCGTACCTGGTTACCGGAGGCGTGGATGACGACGGCGCGCGCCGCCTGGAACCGGCGCGTCGGCATCACGCTGGTGCTGGGTTTTTCCTCGGGCCTGCCGCTCGCGCTTTCCGGTTCGACGCTGCAGGCCTGGATGGCGACGCTGCACGTGAACGTCGAAACCATCGGCATCTTCTCGCTCGTGGGCCTGCCGTATTCGCTCAAGTTCCTGTGGGCGCCCTTCATGGACCGCTACGTGCCGCCGTTTCTCGGACGCCGGCGCGGCTGGATTCTGCTCGCGCAGCTCGTACTCGCGGTGCTGCTGGTCGCGATGGCGTTCACCGATCCCGCGATACACATCTGGCGCATGGGCATCCTCGCGTTTGCGCTGGCGTTTGCTTCCGCCTCGCAGGACGTCGTGTACAACGCCTACTTCACCGACATCCTGCGGCCCGCTGAGCGCGGTCTGGGCGCCGCGGTGCAGGCCGGCGGTTACCGCCTGGCGATGATCGTCGCAGGCGCGATCGTGTTGATCCTTTCCGACCGCATCGGCTGGCGCGACAGTTATCTGCTGATGGCGCTCTTGATGGTGCTCGCGATCATTCCCTCGATCCTCGGCCCGGAAGCGGAGCATCCGGCCGCGCCGCCGCGCACGCTCGCCGAAGCGGTGGTGACGCCGATCCTCGAATTCGTGGCGCGCCGCGGCATGCTGTGGCTGCTGCTGCTCGTGGTGCTCTACAAGTTCGGCAACTGGTTTTCCGGCCTGTTGACCAACGCCTTCCTGATCGAGGGCCTGCACTTCACGGCCACCGACGTGGGTGTGGTCAACAAGGGCTTTGGCATCGCCGCCACCATCGTCGGGGTATTCCTGGGCGGCGTGCTCATGACGCGGCTGCGGCTGTTCCGCGCCATGCTCTATTTCGGCGTGCTGCAGGTGGTGTCCATATTTGCGTTCCTGGCGCTTTCGCTCATCGGCCACAGTTACGTCGGTCTGGTGGTGGCGGTAGGCGTGGAAAATCTTGCCTGGGGCATGGGCACAGCGGCGTTCATTGCCTACCTCATGGCGCTCTGCGACCATCGCTACACCGCCTTCCAGTTTGCCTTGCTCTCGGCGCTGGATTCCATTTCGCGGGTGATCCTCGGCCCGCCCGCCGGCTACGTGGCGCAGCACTGGGGCTGGAGCGCGGTGTTTGTGGTGAGCGCGCTGCTCGGGATACCGGGACTGGCGCTGCTGATCGCGCTGCGGCGTCGGGTCGCGGAGGTGGAATTCCGCCACACGCCCGCGGCCGTCTAGCCGCCGCAGCGCTTCAATGCAGCCTTTTCCTGGTTGGTTCCGGCGCGCCCTGCACCGCCACGGGTGCGGCGTGATGCAGGATCATGCGCCAGCCATCGCGCGTGAGCTGGTAGACGTTGGTGGCAGTCATCGGCGGGCGCTCCCCGGGCTCGCCCGGCACGCTGATGATCTCGTGCAGCACGTGCACCGCGAGCAGCGCATCCTGGGTGCGGGTGATTTCCGCCAGCCGGAAGCGCAGACCGCTGCCGTTGCGGAACAAATCCGCCCAGCCCTGGCGCACCGCCTGCAGGCCGGAGAGCTTGACGCTCAGCGGATGCACGCACACCACCGATTCATTGTCCAGCCACACCGCCATCATGGCCTCGAGGTTGCCGTCGGCAAAGGCCGTGTAAAATGCGTGCTCGGCTTCGTCGGGTGTGGCAAACATGGTGCACCGTCGTTGAGGACGCCGTGAAGATAAAAGAATTCCCGCAGACTTGCCAACACGCACGTTGAGCCGCCCATGCCCAAATCCCTGCGCCGGGTGATCTGCCCGCTCAGCGAACTGCCTGCGCCCGGCGCGCGCGGGTTTTCGCCTCCCGGTGCGCGCTTTCCCGACGAGTATTTCGCGGTGCGCCACGGCGACGCAGTGCGCGCCTACCGCAATGTCTGCCCGCACGCCGGCAATGTCCTCAACTGGAAAGCGGATGCATTTCTCACCCGGGACCGGACCCTGATCATGTGTGCCGCGCACGGCGCGCTGTTCAACCCGGAAAGCGGCGTGTGCGTGGCCGGTCCGTGCCTGGGCCGCGCGTTGCAGGCCGTGCCGGTAAAAATAGAAGACGGAATGGTGGTGGCGTATTTCGGGGCTGCGGCTGAAAACCCGGAAACCTGAAGTCTGCGTGTGCTCGGCCGTTCGGATTTACTCGTCGAGATGATCGAAGGGGCGGGCCCACAACTCGTGACGTTCCTCGTCGCGGTCCACGCCGTAATCCTCGCGCTCCATGTCGAGCGAACCGGACCAGTCCTCAGGCGGGTCCGCGGGTTTGAGCTGCTTCTCGCCCCAGGCGTCCGTGTCCAGCTCTTCCAGCGTGCCGTCGAAATACTGAACGCCGACGGTGCCGTCCTCTTCGTCCACGGCCACCACCTCAAAGGTGACGCCCTGCGGATCGGCGTACCACTCGCCCACGGCGGGCAACCAGGATTCGGGTTCCACCGTGCTGCTCATGAAAGTAGGCCCTCCGGGCTGAAGCTTGCTACCATGCGTCTTCGAACCCTCGTGCGGATGTTATAGAACTCGTGCCGCCATAAAGCAAGCGGAAAATGGCAGACGCAAATCGCAGCCCGGATTGACCGGTTTCAAGACTGAGTCCAGCTTGAAACCGTAGCTGTGTGTAAGTCCAGGCAATTTTGAGCATCGGATTGCAGACAATGCTGGAACAGTACATCAGCATGTTCATTTCCCTGTTCGTGGTTATCGACCCGATCGGCCTGGCGCCCATGTTTGGCGCCATTACGCGCGGTGGTGGGCAGCTGCACCGCCGGCGCATGGCCATCAAGGGCACGATACTCGCGACCGCCATCCTGCTGGTGTTTGCCGCCAGCGGAGACTGGCTGCTGCGCATGCTCGGCATCAGTTTCCCGGCATTCAAGATCGCGGGCGGTGCGCTGCTGTTCCTGATCGCCATCGACATGGTGTTCGCGCGCCAGTCGGGCGGGCGCTCGGCCACGGAGCGCGAGGAAGAAGAGGGCAAGACCAAGGAAGACGTCTCGGTGTTTCCGCTCGCCTTTCCGCTGATCGCCGGACCCGGTGCGCTTGCCACCATCCTGATCATGGTGAGCGAGGCACACGGCAAGGCTTTGATGTACATCGGCATCCTCGTAGTCGTGCTGCTGGTGCTGGGCATTACGCTCGGCTGCCTGCTGCTCACCAACCGGCTGATGAAGCTCTTGGGCGAAACCGGCGCGAACGTGATCGGCCGGCTGTTCGGCGTGATTCTCGCGGCGCTCGCGGTGCAGTTCATGGTGGATGGGATACGGGCGGGTTTTTTCAGTTAGCTTCCCGTCATTCCCGCGAAAGCGGGAATCCAGCTCTTGAATACCTTCGCTCTCCGGTAGCGAGGTGGGGATGAGGGTGCGGATTTGTAATTGCGGTTTGAAGAAATTGAATTGGGGCTTTCGCGCCCCTGCGACGAGCCCCTTTTCTTGTTGCGCGACAAGAAAAGGGGCGAAAAGAAACGCGCCCCGATGATTCCGCGCTTGTCTGAAATCGAATGGAAGCCATTCGATTTCAAACGCGTTCCCTCACTTCTCGCGCCCTCGGGGCAGCCCTCACGGGGCATCCTGCCCCGGTCGGGCTGGCTCGCCATCCCTGGCTTCGCCCGCGCACTGCGTGCGCGGCCATTCCCTGCGGGCGCTGCGAGGCTCGGCGTCGTCCACGGGGTATTCAAGAGCGTCTCCGAATTTTGTTGGATTTACTGAACGCTTCACGACGCACAAGCTGGCTTGCTATTTCGGTTCTTTCACCTTCGCCAATCGAACAGGAAGCACGCACGTCTAAAGCGTTCGGCTTTATTTCGTGCTGTATCTTGATGGGTCCGCATGCCTTAATACGCTGAATTCCAGGCTGTCCTTGAATTGAAGTCTCTGCCCGTACCGATTTTGCCCGTGCATTCATAATTGAATCAGCCGACAGGGATACCTATACTCTGTTCTGGCCAATTCCACTTAGTCTCTTAAGACACCATGCCCGCAAAAGAAAAAAGCACCCGTGGTAATGCGAGCCAGTTCTTTATTGCTGGTGAACTTTGTCGTCGCGGATATGCAGCTGTGATTACATTGGGAAATACACCAAATACTGATATCTTGTGCAGCAATATCGCGGGGACAAAGTTTGTGCATATACAAGTAAAAACGTTTGTGCCCGGCAACCCTACATGCAGTGTTGGTATGAAGGCCGAGCAAGACTTTGGCAAGAATTTTTTCTGGGTTCTCGGCGGTATACCAAAACCTAATACCGAAATGAACTTTGAGTACTACATCATTCCGGCATCCGTTATGGCTAAGATTGTTACTGAGTCTAATCAGCTTTGGTTGAGGTTGCCCGGCAAGAAGGGCCAGGCTCATAATGCCAACGGCATAAGAGTCGTGCATTTGCCGGGCCACAACTCGCCATATCAACGGTTGGATATCAGCAAGTACAAAGATAAATGGGATTTGATTGCACAAAAATTACAGGACTAATCACTATGCCCATCGGACGCCACCGCTAACGTACCTTTGTCAAATGTTGGTTGAAGTCTTTCATGCTTAATTTTGCATATCCGCACCTTTGGCAAAATCACCTTCGCACAAAGACCAGATCGCGCACCGGATGGCCCAGTTTCAGGCCGCGGTGTTCGAACTTGGTGAGAGGCCGCTGCGGCGGCCGCGGAGCATAGCCGTCATCACCCGCGGTGTTGACCAGATCGGGACAGGCGGACAGTAC
>JBOIAZ010000004.1:0-11494 GCA_050739175.1 Gammaproteobacteria bacterium | reverse complement strand
GGTGCTGCTGCCGCCGAATGTGCAGCACATGGTGACGCCGGCTCCGGGCGGCGGCAGCCAAGTCATTTCCGGCGCCAGCGCTTCGGTCGTCGGTCTCAAACACGAATTCGGATACAACGAACAATGGCTGTGGGCTGGCGAGGCGCTCATTACACTGCCGTCCGGCAGTCCCGACTTCGGTTCCGCCGCCACCGGTTATGCGATTAACGGCATTGTCAGCGACAGCCTCACGCCGGTTTTTTCGCTCACCTTCATGCTGGGCGTCACGCATCTGGCCGCACCGGCTACCGTGCATGCCGGTGCCTATTACTGGAGTCTGAATCCGGATTTGGTTGCCACTGGGCAGATCGCGGAGCACTGGCAGCTCTATGCCGAGGTGTACGGACAGAGTCATACCGGCCCTGGGCAGGGGTCGGGCTACAACGCCGACGGCGGCATTCAGTATTTGTTGACCCCGAACGTGGAACTGGATGCGGAACTCGGGCGGCGGCTGTCCGGCAATCTCGGCGGCTGGTCGCATTACGTGGGCGTTGGACTTGCCATCCTGTTTTGATGCGCCGACGCTCAATACCGCAAGCCGTACGGTTTTTTTTGTCTGAGGGGTTTCGTGGCCGATGCCGTGCGCGGCATACCTTCAGCCAACCCATGCATCGTCACTCACGTGTGCTGATTCATGGCCCCGGGATAACTACTATGACTCTGGTATTTCTTTGCTGAACAGTTGTACCCTCACCGGGGCAATTGCTGCAAGTACAGGCACTTGGCCCAAATCGTCCATTCCGTGATCACCGCGGCAGTCAGCGTGTGGATGCCGCTCGAGCACTGAAATTATTCGCGTTGTGCGTTTGTGTTAAGCTTTGATGGAACAGTTGCACGGCTCAATTTACCGATGTGCATGTGACGTGTTGAGCTGGCTGCAGTCTGAAGTTCCGGCGAGGATGTGTGACCTTGCTGCCAGTGGCCGGGGCCGGCTGCCTGCTAGTGGCGGCAAGCGTCAAGGGAGTCCTGTCAGGCTGGCCCGCCGAGCTCCTGGATCACAGACGCAACCGGGGAGAATCTGGATCGCGGCGTGCAATTTCGGCTGAGCGAAGGCTTCCAGTCGAGCGCCACCCAGATGGCCGGAGGCAATCACAGAGCGGGAGCAGCTTTTTTTCAGCGAGCCAGCCCTGCCAGTCGAGTCGCAGCTTTCTGAGGCTGCGACGGCATTGCGGAGGGTCAGGGCAAGCTCGGATTATCCGGTGGCTGCGCTCAGCCGTTGGCAGACAAGCACAGGAACCAGGGGTGTGCCAAGAGGGAAGTTCAGGGCGTGAACGGTTTTACCATCATCTGGTCAGCACTTAAGCGCAGCAAGGCGCGCTCGATTTTTACCTGGCTGTCCGTAGTGGGGGCCTTTATCCTGTTTGGCGTGCTCGCAGCGGTGCGCTACGGCATGCTCGGCCAGTTGACCATAATCAACGCCGAACGCCTGGTTACCAACAATCTGGTTGCGCCGGGCAACATCATGCCCTTGAGCTACTACGACAAGATCATCACCGTGCCGGGGGTAAGAGCCGCGATTTACTTCGACGGCCTCCAGGGCTACTACCAGGACCCGAAGAACACGTTTCAGGTCCTGTTTACCAATGCGCACAGCGTCGCGCAGGTATTTCCCGAGTTCACGCTGGATTCCGCCCGCCTCCAGACCTGGCTGGGTGACCGGCAGGGCGTCATTGCCGGGCCGGCATTGGCGAAGCGCATGGGATGGACCGTGGGCGAGACCATTCCGGTGAAATCCCAGGCGGCGCAAACCGACGGCAGTACCACCTGGTACTTCCATCTGGACGGGATTTATCACGCCAATCTGCCCTCGGCCTATCAGGAATTTTTCATTGGTCATTATCAGTACTTCAACCAGAGCGTCGCCGATCCGCGCTTGCGCGATGTGGTGTTTCAATACTTCGAGCGGATTGATGATCCGCGCAACTCCACACGCATTTCCAACGCCATCGATGCGCTATTCGCGAATTCCTCACCGCAGACCTTGACCCAGCCGGAAACCAAGGAAATCGTCAACTACATACGCCAATTCGGCAATATCACCGCCGTGGTCGGGTACGTGGGGATCGCGGTGTTCTTCACCTTGCTGCTGATTGTCGGCAATACGCAGGCCCAATCCATGCGCGAACGCGTCAGCGAATTCGCCCTGTTGCGGGCCCTGGGATTCAAGTCCGGCCGCATCATGCGGCTGGTAATCGGCGAATCATTGTTGCTGCTGGTTTCCGGCGGCATTGTGGGTTTGTTTCTGGGCTGGCTGATCACGCATGCGCTGTATCCGATAGTTGGGAATTTTCTGAATACTTTTCAGATGACCTGGAGCGCAATTGGCGCAGGACTGGCTCTGGCCATCGTGTTCGGGATTCTGGCGGCGCTGGTGCCGGTGTGGGCGCTGGTTCGTCTGCATGTTGCGGAAGCCCTGAGAAAATCCTGACAGCGTTCCTGGCGCCCGCGGCCTGGAAAGCGCGCGGGCCTCTTTCACCCTGGCAACCTGCCGTCCCATGCGCAGTTCGACGCCAGCGCCAGCCGCAATTTCAACCCGCTGGGCGTCGGCGACCTCACCGCGTGCTTCGTGACTGTCAAGCTGTTTAAGCGCGTGTATGAAATCCGCAACGGCAACGGCATCGGCCTGGGCGCGCCCCAGTACGGGCCGCGGCGCGGATTTTATCTGGGGCTGAGCAAGTCGTTCTGATTTCCGCGGCGTCTTGAATAGCTACGAACAGGAAGTTTCGTGACCTGTACCGATCCGCTGTCACATAATTTTCATGAAATTGTCACGTGGGCGTCATAGTGTGCCCGTAGTCTTGCGCCACGTCAGGATTGCCACAGCCTGACCGAAGCATAGTCAAGTAAACGTTTTTATATGGGGAATTCTATGATGCATAAGGCTAGCTGGGCTTTTGTGTTGTTGATGGGTGCCGTGCTGTTCGCGATACAGGCCCAGGCTGATACATTGCCGGGGACCACCACGATCAGCGGCACGTCCTTCATGGATTTTACCGATCTCACCCAGGATGTGAATGGCACGGCCACGAATGCCCAAGGATACGGATTGGACGTTAAACGTTTCTATTTTGGCGTGGACCATAGTTTCGACGACATCTGGTCGGTGAACCTCACAACCGATTTTAACTACACGAAGGCCACGGGGGAGACCCAGTTATTCGTGAAGAAAGCCTATCTGCAGGCGAAGTGGAGCACTGCGGCCACCTTCCGCCTGGGCTCCGCGGACATGCCCTGGATTCCGTTCGATGAAAGCGTTTATGGCTACCGCTTTGTGGAAAATACCCTGATTGACCGTCTGCACTTCGGCAATTCTGCGGACTGGGGCATCCACTTCCTCGGTCACACGGATAACAACTTTGCCAATTACGCCTTTTCCGTGGTGAACGGCGGCGGCTACAAGAACCCGACGCGCACCAAGAGCATGGATTTTGAAGGCCGTGTGGCGATTCAACCGGTGGATGGATTGATTCTTGCGGTCGGCGCCTACACTGGCGACCTTGGCCAGAATACGCAAACGACGCCGGCGCTCAATACCGCTTCCCGTCAGGATGCGTTGGTTGCCTGGAAGGCTTCGGGTCTGACGTTGGGCGCGGAATACTTCCACGCCAGCAATTTCACCCCCACGGCGATCACCACCCACGCGACCGATTCTGCCAGCGGCTATTCGCTGTTCGGCTCGGTGCAAATCACCACAAACGGCACCGCACTGTTCGCCCGCTATGACAACGCCGATCCGAGCAAGGATCTCGATCCTTCCAAGAAAGACAAATATTACAACTTTGGCATTTCGTTCCCAGCCAACCGGAACATCACTTGGGCGGTTGCCTACAAACACGAGACCCTGGCCGACAACACCACGTCCCTGACCACTCGGGAAATCGGCGTGTGGGCACAGATCAAGTTTTGAGCGCTTCAATTCAATTAGCAGGAGATCAAACAATGTGGAATCATCTGATGAAGAGAGCCGCATTGGTAACGATGGTTGGAGCGGCCGTGTTCAGCCAGGCGGCGTTTGCCGGCAGCTCATCCATCACTGGTGCCGGCAGCACTTGGGTGTATCCGCTGGTCGCCAAGTGGGCGATGGCCTACGCGCAGCAGACCGGAATCGAGGTTAATTATCAGCCGATTGGTTCAGGTGCCGGCATTGCCCAGATCAAGGCAGGCATCGTGGATTTCGGTGCGAGCGATATGCCGCTCAAGCCCGAGGAACTCGCGGCCAATCACCTGATTCAATTTCCCACCGCCATCGCCGGTGAGGATCTGGTGGTGAATCTGCCGGGTATCCAGCCGGGCGAACTTATCCTGAGCGGCCCGGTAGTAGCGAAAATCTACCTCGGCGAGATTAAACAATGGAACGATCCCGCCATTCGGGTCCTGAACAAAGATCTGGCGCTGCCGGATATGGCTATTACCGTGGTGCATCGCTCTGACGGGTCCGGCACCACTTTCACCTTTGCCAATTATCTTTCCAAAGTCAGTCCGGAATGGGCTCAAAAGATCGGCGCCGACACCTCCGTTGCCTGGCCGGCAGGGGTGGGCGGAAAAGGCAACGCGGGGGTCGCTGCCTATGTGCAGCGTATCCGCGGTGCCATCGGCTATGTGGAGTACGCCTACATTCTGGAAAACCATCTGAACTATGTGCGCATGTACAATCGCGCCGGGAAATTGGTCAGTCCCAGTCTCAAGGGTTTTCAGGCGGCCGCATCTCATGTGGACTTCACCAAGGCCAAGGACTTTTACGTGATACTCACCGATCAGCCGGGGCCGGATACCTGGCCAATCTCGGGCTGCACGTGGCAGATTCTGCGCATCACTGCACCCAAGGCCGTCAATGCGCAGGTGACCGGATTCTTCCTCTGGGGATTTGAACACGGCCAGGCGATGGCGGAGTCCATTGCTTTCGGTCCGCTGCCGCCCATGACGGTGAACGCCATCAAGGTCTATTGGAAAAGGAATCTGGGCATCTGATCAGCGTATCAGATTGGAACGATACGGACGTTGTTCCACTGATTATCAAATTTCCGTATTCAAAGTAACCGCTGTGGCGTTTGACGGGTTCTAGAAAGTCACACGGAGTCCGACATAGATGCCGTGCTGCACGATGCCGAGAAAATGGCGCCTGGCCGCTGTGTTGCCTTGCCGAGTGCGGCAAGCTTGATTGCGATCCGTTGATAGCGGCACAATAACCGGCAGTTCCCGGTTTCCGGCCGGCGACCGTTTTCCGGCAATTCCGACGGCTGTTCACGGCAGGTTGATGAACAACAACGCGTTTTTACGCACGGTCTCCGTGCCTGTGATTCTGGCGGTCGTGGCCTGTTTCGCCGTTCCGGCGGGGGACGCGTCCGGCAAGAACTTTGATTTTTCCGATGTGGTCCGGATTGCGCGTGCCCAGGCGGCGCGTCCGTTTGCGCTTGCCGTGGCGATACCGGAATCGCTCACCGGGTTGTCCTACAACCAGTATCAGCAAATCCGTTTCAAGCCGGAAGACAGCCTCTGGTACGGCACACGGTGGCGCTTCCACGTGCAACCGGTGCCGGCCGGGTTGTACTACAATCATTGCGTGGCGTTGAACGTCATCAGTGCGCGCGGTGTTGCGCCGCTGCGATTCTCTCAAAGCGATTTCAGTTTTCCGTCGGCGGCCTTTGCCCGCAAGATGCCACGGCAACTTTGTGCTGCCGGCTTTAAGCTCACCTACCCTCTGGCCGGACCCGGTATCCAGAACCAGTTCCTGGTGTTTGCGGGCGCGAGTTATTTCCGCGCCGTTGGCCGTTCCAACCGCTTCGGGTTGTCAGCGCGCGGCCTTGCAATCAACACCGCGTTTCCGCCCGGCGAGGAATTTCCCACTTTCCGCCGTTTCTGGCTGCAGGAACCGGCACCAGATGTGAGCAGTTTTACGCTGTACGCGCTGCTTTCAGGCGCGAGCGTGACCGGCGCTTATCGTTTTGAAGTGACTCCGGGTGATTCCACGGTGCTGGCAGTAAAAGCCGTGCTGTTTTTCCGGCAGACGCCGCGCGTGACCGGCATCGCGCCGCTCACCAGCATGTTCCTCTATGGCGAGGGCACACCGCGGCCGCCGGGTGAATGGCGTCCGGCAGTGCACGATTCCGGCGGCCTGCAAATCGAGAATGGAGATCACGAGTGGTTGTGGCGCCCGCTCATCAATCCGCTGGATTTCCTGGTGTCGAGCTTCACGCTGGATAATCCGCGCGGCTTCGGACTGATGCAGCGTGACCAGAACTTCAGCAGTTATGAAGATCTTGGCGCGCGTTACGATCTCAGGCCGAGCGCCTGGGTGGTGCCGGAGAATGCATGGGGAAAAGGGCGCGTGGAACTGGTGGAGATCCCGTCGCCGTCCGAGACCGAGGACAACATCGTGGCCTACTGGGTGCCGCAGGCGTTGCTGCAGCCGGAACGGGCGTACACCTATCAGTACAAGATTCTTTTCGGAAAGGCCGACGAGGCTCAGCCGCCCGCAGGCTACGTGGTGCACACGTTCGTGGGATCGGGGCACAACCCCGGCTTGTCCTGCAAGGTGGATCGGGACAGCTTGCGATTCGTTGTGGATTTTGCCGGGCGCATCCCGCAGGGTACCTCCGACGTTCAGGGCATCGTGAGCGCCGGCGGCCCTGTGCGCATCCAGGATGTCTCGGTGGAGCGCAACGAGCCCGTCGGCGGGTACCGGCTTTCGTTCCGGGTCACGCCCGAACCACGGCACCCGCTCGAGCTGCGTGCTTTCCTGCGGCGCGGGCCGGCGACGTTGACGGAGACTTGGAGCTACCTGCTGCCTTGGGGCAACGTGCGGCGCCTGTTGGCAATACCAGGTTGTCCAGCGGATGGGGGAGGTCGCTAACCGCCGTAATTCCAGCCTTCGGTAAGCGGCCGGCCGCGATAGGTAATGTGCGCGTCAATATGGCCTCCGGGGCTGCCCTGCACGGTGAAGCGCAGTCGCCAGCGACTGCTGTTGGGCAGCTTGACCAGTGTCACATCCGAGACCTTGTTGTCCTTGTCGACTTGGACATCCGGTTGTAGTCCGACCCACTGCGGCAATGCCGCCAGTTCACCGCCGGTGAAATACACGCTGAAGATGCGCGTGTTGCTTGAAGGGTTGGTCACGCGGGTCTCGGCGGTCCAGCCGAGCGGCGGCAGGGTTTGCTGCGCGCCTTGCCATTCGATGGTGTAGTGCAGCGTCAGCGGTTGCCCCGGAGGCGGCGCGGTCTTGGGCTCCCAGAAGGCCACTACGTTGTCGTCATCCGCATTCCGGCTCGGGATTTCGATCAAATCTATTGTTCCCTCGCCCCAGTCGCCGGTAAAGTTTACCCAGGCGCTCGGGCGGTCTTGGTAATGCCTGCCCACGAACTGGTAGTCGTTGAAATTGCGGTCGCGCTGCATCAGGCCGTAACCCACGGGATTGTTGAGGGGAAGACGGATCAGGCTGAGCCGGTCGGGATTCCTGAGCGGATGCCAAAGCCAATGTCCGTCACCGGTCTCGATCTGCAGGCCGTCGGAATCATGGATGGAGGGATGCAGCGGATCGAATTGTATCGGGCTCGATGGTCCTTGCAGAAACATGCTGGTAAGCGGTGCGAGTCCCAATCTTTTGACGGGATGACGCAGGAACAGCACCGCGGTCACTTCCACGGCAGTGGTGGCGCCCGGCATGATCAAAAACCGGTAAGCGCCTGTGATATTGAGTCCGTCGAGCTCGGCCAGCACCGTGAGTGTGGGGCTGTGCGGAAGCGGCACCACGATCCAGAACGCGCGGAAGACCGGGAACGCCTCGGGCATGTTCGTGACCGCGGTATCCACGGCCACTCCCCGGGCCGAAAGCCCCCACCATTGCCCCTGCCCGAGCGCGCGGAAGTAGCTGGCGCCCAGTAACGAGAGAAATTCCCTAGCCGAGGTGTCTGTCCCGAACCGGTAGAAAAAATTCACTCCGGCAACTGGAATCGTTTTAGGTAAGGCGCCGGATGTGCTGCCAGGCAAGTTGAATTCCGCAGGCGTGAAATTCAAGCGCGCATAATGTGCGCCTTCGACGAGATACACCTCGACACCGTGCGTGTAGATGTAGCCGGCCGGTTGGAAGGCGGGAACAAACCTCGAAACCGCCGGCCAGGCCGGCACGCTGCCGCGCCAACCGGCCGCGTCGTAGGCTTTCGCATCCAGTTGCGCGAGCGGCCACGGGGCCGTTTCCGAAGGGGGCGCATAGGCGTGTGCAGCCGCAGCGCGCGCTTTGGCCACCAATTGACTGAACACACGGTCGGCGCCGGTTTCCGGGTTCCGTGATGATTGGGTCTGGAGCCCGGTCGCAAGCGCGAGATTGAGTACCTGCTGGGTGCGGTTGGCCTGCGCCAGGGCAGCCTGTGAATTTGCCTGGGCGTTGGTCGCCGCTGCCTGGGCGCTAGCCACGGCCGCCGCGGTATCTGCCACGCGCGAGTTCACTGCGGAAAGCTCCGAGCTTATTTGCACGTGCAATGTCGTCAATTGGGTTTCTAGCGTTTTGATTCTGGCCTCATCCCGGTCAGCGCGCTGGTTGGCGGCGGTTGCGGCCCGCTGAGTATGGCGCACGGATGAAATGGACGCGCAGCCCGAGAGCGCAAGCACCGCTGCAGCAAGCAGAAGGCGGGCAGAAATCATACGCCGCACCATGATGGCCTCCATTTCCGCAGCTCGGCAAATTCAGGTGATAACCACTGCGAGGCCCGGCCGGGTGGCAGCGCCCAGACTTCCGCGTGGAGTTGCAGCAAGAGCGCGCGATCGCGGAGGATGGCGAGCTGCTCGCGGTGGTCCAGCGCCAACGTGCCGCGCGCCAATAATTTAGCCCGTTGCAGGTCGCGGCTTATCGCTGCTTCTTCGCTGTAATGACGCGCGGCGGGGGACAGCCGCGCGATGACCACGGCGTTCACGTACGGATCAACGATGGCGGCGCGGAATCCGCCGGCCGCGCGAACCGCAGCGCCGACACACCGATCGAGGGCGCATTCCAGTTCCATGATCTCGGCGGGCGGGGTCTGTTCTTCGGGGGTCAGGAACAAGCCGAGACGGTGTGCCCAGCGTCCCGCACGCGCGCGGCTCGTATACACCGAGAGCGGTATGGCTATGACCAGGGCACCCAGCACCGGGATGAGCCACCATAGGAATTCCGGATCAAGGCTGTAGGCAAACGCGCCCCAGGCAATGGCGAGCAGGGTTCCCGGAATATGGAAACGCAGCGCGTCGTGCCAGCTCGTGCCGTGCGCCTCGCGCCGCTGCGGCCCCCAGTGGACGCCGCCGCCCGCCAGTGAGGCGAGCACGAAACGGCTGTGAAACAGCATGCGCACCGGCGCCAGCAACGAGGCGTGCACGAGTTCGAGCAGCATGCTGGCGAGCAGCCGCGGCGCGCCGCCGAAACCCTTCGAACGGCGCTGCAGTACCGCAAGCAGCACGGCGAGGAATTTGGGCAGAAACAGGATCAGCAGCGTGAGCGCCAGCAGGACCACGGCCAGACCGCGGTGCCAGACCGGCCACACCGGGAACAGTCCATGACCCGCCGGAAAATAGTCCGGCGGCACCAGCGCGTGCCAGGCGAGAATCGCGGTCCCGAGCAACAGGTACACGAACCACAACACCGACGTGATGTATGACATGGCGCCGTTGATGAACATGAGGCGGTGGGTGGCGAGTATGCCCTTGGCCAGCAGCAGGCGCAGGTGCTGCAGGTTGCCGTGGCACCAGCGCCGGTCGCGCTTGAGCTCGTCGAGCAGGGTCGGCGGCGTTTCTTCCCAGCTTCCGCCGATCTCGCTCACCAGCCACGTGGACCAACCGGCCCGCCTGAGCAGTGCGGCTTCCACGAAATCATGGCTCAGGATGTCACCCGAGAGCGGCGCGTGTCCGCGCAGACGCGGCAGGTTGCAGTGCTGCATGAAGGGCGTCACGCGGATGATGGCGTTGTGTCCCCAGTAATAGCTGTCGCCGAGTTGCCAGAAAGCCAGGCCCGCGGCGAACATCGGCCCGTAAAGCCGGTTGGCGAATTGCTGCATGCGGCCAAAGAGCGTGGTCTGTCGCATGATTCCCGGCACTGTCTGGATAATGCCGGTGCCGGGGTTGGATTCCATGAGCGTGACCAAGCGCAGCAAAGTATCCGCTGAAAGCAGGCTGTCGGCATCGAGCACGATCATGTACTCGTGGCGTTGCCCCCAGCGCCTGAGGAAGTCGGCAATGTTCCCGGTTTTGCGCTTGATGTTGATACGCCGCCGCCGGTAATGGATACGGTCAAATCCCCCGAGCCTGTGGCACAGGTTGGCCCAGGCCCATTGTTCGCGGACGCAGGCATCGGGATCATCGCTGTCGGACAGCACGTAAAATTCAAAGCGGGACAGCACGCCGCGCGCTTCCAGGCCCCGGTACATGACTTCGATGGTGGCGGCGACGTGCTCCGGGGATTCCTTGTAAACAGGCACCACCAACGCCGTGGGTTTCTGTGGAAAGCGGGTATCGTCGGGAGCGGGCAGTACGGGCGGTGTACCGCGCGCGACGAACACGCAAAAACCGAAAAGTGCGGTCCAGAAACCGAACGTGACCCAAGCCATGAGCAAACCGAAAATCACGACGGTTGCATCATCCAGTATGACGTTCCCGGGTTGTGGCAGGGCTCCCGCCATGAACTCCGCGCCGACCAGTGCGGGCACGATGATGAGGAGGCCCAGAACGGTACGCCGAAACATCGCCCGTCTTCTCCAGGGTTTGAATATCATGCGGCGGCTAATCCATGGCGGGCAGCGTGCCGTGCGCCAGCGGCGCCGGCGGAAGCGGTTGCCGTTCCAGAGGAGGTGGTCGGAAGTCTGCCTCGTTTGCCGCGAAGCCTTGGCGAAGACGAAACGCGAGAAAATCCCCGCCAAAATCCGCCGCGAGCTGCTTGCGAAGCAGCTTGAGGCTGTCGAAGAGCGTACTTACGTTTGCCGAGATGGCTTCGATGCAATCGTTGCCGCAATCGAGATCGAGCGCCTGTGCATAAGTTCGTAGCCGTTCGCGGACGTCCGCACAATTTTCGGTATTGTGTGCCATGACGGATCCCGAATGGTTCGACGCAGGGTAGCGGTGGGTGTACAAGAAAATGATACCAAAATGCGCCTGACGAGGCATCATCTTGAATTTGAGCTAAAGGGTAAATGCCAGAGCTTACTGATCTCTGTGGTTTCGCCAAGGTCAGCGGCCTGCCATCCCATGGCGGAGACGACTGCGCGAGCCGTGAATTCACTCTGTCTGATGTCGGCATCACGATGCGCTTTGTGATCGTCAATCTGTTTGATCGCGTGTACGAAATCCGCAACGGCACCGGTATCGGTGTGGGCGCGCCGCAGTACCGTCTAAGGTGCGGCTGTTCATCGGCCTCACAAAGTCATTCTGATGTTCTACCTTGAGCTGCACTAAAGCACTCAGAATGTTGCATGCAGGCCGACATAGATACCGTGTGGCATGA
>JBOIAZ010000003.1:0-5058 GCA_050739175.1 Gammaproteobacteria bacterium | reverse complement strand
TGAAAAAACTTCCCACCGCGGCGCGTTGATCCGGCTGGATGTTGACGATGAAATTGTTGGGCGCGTCCGGCGGCAGGCTGTTTCGCCAGCTCGCCAGCAGATCGGCGCGCACCAGGCCGAGCAAGAGCAGCACCATCAGGCCGATGCCGAAGGCCGTGACCAGAATCACGGCGTCGCGCCGGTGGCGGTTGAGATTGGCGAGTCCATAGCGCCAGCCGGCGCCGGCGTTGTGGCGCAGCGGTCGCAGCAACGCGAGCAGCAGAAACGCGCCGAGCGCCAGGATGGCTACGGTGACGGCCAGACCGAGCAGCAGGTACAGAGCGAGCTTCAATTCGCCCGCCTGCCACCACGCGAGCAGCAAGGTGGCGAGAATCGCCGCGCCGTAAACCGCGTAACCCCGCACCGGAGGCGGCGCGAGATCACGCCGCAGCGCGCGCGCGGGCGGCGTGTCCCCCAGTCGCATGAGCGGCGGCCAGGCGAAGCCCAGCAGCAGCACCAGGCCAATGCCGAAAGCAGACAGGGCAGGCGTAAGCGACGGTGCGGGCACCGCAGCCGGCAGCAGGTTTTTCAGCACCGCCACCAGGCCGAACTGGGCAAGAAAGCCGATGGCGATGCCGGCGACGGCCGCCGCGATACCCAGCCACAGCAACTCCAGCAGCAGCACCGTTTGCACCGCGCGACGTGTCAGACCCAGACATTTGAGCACCGACGCGGTGTCGGCGTAACGCAGGGCGTAGCGGCGCGCCGCCAGAATCACCGCGACCGCGGCGATCAGGACCGCGACCAGCGCGGCCAGCGCCAGAAAACGTTGTGCGCGGCCGACGGCATCGCTCAACTCGCGCCGGCTGTCGCTGGCGTCCTGCATGGTGATGCCCGCGGGCAGCTTGGCGCGGAAACTTTGTTCCAGACCGGAAATCACCGATGGCGCGCCGGCCATGAGCAATTTGTAGCGCACGCGAGAATTGCTGCTCAACAGTCCGGTGGCGGGCAGGTCGGCATAGTTCAGCACCAGCTTGGGCGCGAGCGCACTGAAGCCGAAACCTCCGTCCGGCAGGTAGGCGGCCACTGCACCGATGCGGGCTTCGAGATTGCCGACCTTCACCGTCGCGCCGACTTTCAGGCCGAGCGCCGTGAGAATGCGCGGCTCCAGCCATACCGTGCCGATCGCGGGAATTGTGTCGGTGGAATGGCTGGCGCCGAAAGGCGTATCGCTGAGCCGGACCTGACCGCGTAACGGATAATTTTTGCTGACCGCATGCACATCTACGAGTGCCGTCTGGCTCCCGCGGACCAGCACCGTGGGGAAATCCATGAGATCGGCGGTGCGTGCGCCGGCCTGGTGCGCCGCTTGTGCGAAGTGCGCCGGCAATGGTTCGGCCGAAGACAACACCAGATCCGCCGCCAGACTTTCGCCCGCCTGTGCCTGCACTGCACTGTGCGCACGGTCGGTAAAGAAACCCACGGCGGAAATCGCGGCCAGTGCCAGCAACAAGGCCAGCGCCATCACCGAGAGCTCGCCGCTCTTGAGTCCGCGGCGAAATTGGCGCAGCGAGAGTCTGAAAAGCATCAGGCAACAACCAGCCGGCCCGCGTGCAGATTCAGAATGCGGCCACAACGGGAAGCCAGTTCCGTGTCGTGGGTGACCAGCACCAGCGTTGAGTGGTGTTCGGCATTCAGCCTGAACAGCAGGTCAATGATCAGGTGGCCGGTGGCCGCATCCAGATTGCCGGTGGGCTCGTCGGCGAACAGGATCGCGGGCTCGCCGGCGTAGGCGCGCGCGATGGCCGCGCGCTGCTGTTCGCCGCCGGAGAGTTTTGGCGGATAGTAATTGGCGCGCTCCGCGAGCCCCACGGCTGCAAGCGTCGCGCGTGCCACTGCATCCGGATGCAGCGCGCCACCGAGTTCCAGCGGCAACATCACGTTTTCGAGCACGGTCAAGCCTGGTAGCAAATGAAATGACTGGAACACGAAGCCGATTTGACGTGTGCGCCGTTTGGCACGTTGATCCTCATCGAGAGCGCTCAGGTTTTCGCCATCGAGCCATACGCTGCCCGTAGTCGGCACGTCGAGACCGGCGAGCAGGCCAAGCAGCGTGGATTTGCCGGACCCGGACGGACCGACTATCGCCACCGATTCAGCGCGCTCAATGTTGAGCGATACGTCATCGAGGATGGTCAGGGTACTGTCGGGGCTGTTAACCTGTTTGCCAAGATGTTCGGCGCGCAGCAGTGAATCGTTGTCAGCCATGTTGAAACCTATCCTTTTTGTCGGGCTGTTGGGGTTTGCCGTTACGGCCTGGGCAAAGCCGCCCGCGATTCTGGTGATGGGCGACAGCCTGAGTGCCGCTTACGGTATCGAAACCTCGCAGGGCTGGGTAGCCCTGCTGCAACAACGCTTGCAAGTGCGCGGTTATGATTATCGCGTGGTCAACGCAAGCGTCAGCGGCGATACCACCGCCCAGGGACTGACGCGCCTGCCGCTCGAACTGGAACGCCATCAGCCGATTGTCGTGATTCTGGAACTCGGCGCCAACGACGGCCTGCGCGGTCTGTCGGTTGCGGCGATGCGGCAAAACCTCGCGCAAATGATCGTGCTGTCCCAAAAAGCCGGCGCCCGGGTGTTGCTGGCCGGCATTTATCTGCCGCCCAACTATGGACCGGAATACACGCGAAGGTTCGCGGCGGTGTATCCGTGGTTGGCGCGCCGATACCGCCTGCCGCTGGTGCCGTTTCTGCTCGCGGGCGTGGCCGAACATCGCGACTGGATGCAGGCCGACGGGCTGCACCCGCTCGCCATGGCCGAACCGCGGGTGCTCGAGAATGTGTGGAGCAAGCTCGCGCCGCTGCTGCGGCGTCCATGACGGCCTGCTAGAAGCTGTAATTGAAGAACAAGCCCAGGCTGTTGCCGCTCGCGTCGCCCTGCGGACTGCGGTAGGTGATGTTGGTATAACGCACGCCGAACAACCACCAGCGGTATTCCACGAACCAGCCCAGGGCATTGTCGAAATTTCCGTTGGGCCCGAGACCGTCAAGATCCAGGCGCGGATTCAAGTCGTAGCGCACGCCCAGGCCGAAATGGTTGTTGCCCAGATTGTAGAGGCCGGTGACTTCCAGGGGCACGTGCGAAAAACTGATGGTGGCATTGCTGCCGGACACGGCCGCGTAGGCGTAACCCAGCGTGCCCTTGAGGCTCCAGTGCGGGTCGCCGAAATCCTGCAGCACGCCCACGTCCAGGTACGCGGAATCGCCCGCGTACAGGCTTTGACTGCTGCCGTCGCTGAAATCCACCTCCACCAGTTTGTCCCCGCCGCCGGTGACGCCGGCATCAAAGGTGAAATGGGTCAGGGATGACGGTGGTTCCGGACCGAATTGATCGGCGCGCGCCGCCACCGGAGCCAGCAGGCCGAGTAGGCTGAACGCGACAATGATGTGACAGATACGCATGCGTCACTCCCGATGTGGTTGCGCGCTCCGTGCAGGAGTCGAATTGGGTGTTGCCGGCGCCGCGCCGGCGGCCAGTGACTCTGCCCAGTCGAGGATCAATTTTACACGCGGCGTTACCAGCCGCGTAGCCTGCGGATGCGCGAGCCAGCGGTACTCCATGTGCTCGCGGATGCCGGTCACGGGGTTGGCGCTCAGGGTCACCGCTTCGGTACGGGTGCGCGCCAGGTAGTAACGCGCAACCTTGCCACGATTGTACGGCGCGGTTTCCGCATAGGCCTCGCCATGCAGGAATTCCAGATCATTCAGGCCGGTTTCTTCGCGTACCTCGCGGATGGCCGCCTGCAGCGGTGTTTCACCGGGCTCGACCGCGCCCTTGGGGAAGTCCCAGTAGCGCCAGGCGCGCAGCAGCAGGAAAAGCCGGCCGGCCGGTGTCTCGCGCAACACGGCTACCCCCGCGGACAGATGCGTGCGAGTTTGGCTCATGTCGACAGTATAGATTCCCCTCCGCGCAACGGGTACGAGTTTCCCGGGCCAGGCGGACGGTGCGGGGCCGTGTGGTGCGGCCGGCGGCGTTCGTCGGAACCGCTCCGCCTCCGGTCGCGTCGATCCCGGGCGGCATCCGGCGCAGGCTAGAATGCAGCGCATGAAATCCCTGCTTGCCATCCGTCACGTACCCTTCGAGGACTTGGGCAGTTTCGAGGTGCCGCTCACCGAAGCCGGCTACGCCATCCGCTACGTGGATGCCCCCACCGCGGATTTCACGCTGCTGGCCGAGGCGAAATTGGATTTGCTGGTGGTGCTGGGCGGCCCGATTGGCGTCAATGAACAGAAGGACTACCCGTTTCTGAGCGATGAAGTGCGCATGCTGGAAGCGCGCATCAAACAGCGCGGCCCGACCCTGGGGATTTGTCTCGGCAGCCAGCTCATCGCGCACGCCTTGGGTGCGCACGTGCACAAAAGCCACGCCGTGGAAATCGGCTGGAAACGCCTGCGGCTCAACCCGGCCGGCCTGGATTCCTCACTCAAGCATTTCACCCGGCCGGTGTTCCATTGGCACGGCGATACTTTCGAGTTGCCGGCCGGAGCACGCCTGCTCGCGTCCACGGAAAGCTGTGCGCATCAGGCGTTTTCCTTCGGCAGCACGCTGCTCGCGCTGCAATTCCACCCGGAAGTCACCGCGCGCGGCCTGGAACAGTGGTACGTGGGGCATGCCGGGGAGCTGCGTGAGCGCGGCGTGCCGCTCGCCGGCTTGCGTCAGGAAGCTGAGCGTTACGCACCGGCACTGGCGCAGGAATCCGCGGCGTTTCTGCGCGACTGGCTGGCTACCAGTTGATATTGTCCGTGGACTGACTCAGGGCCGGATCACGATCTCGGGCGTGATCTCGATTTTGCTGTTGAGACTGTTGGCAATGTAGCAGGCGTGATGCGCCTGCTCCAGCAGCCGGCGCACGCGCGTCTCATCGGCCGCGCCGCGCAGCACGATGCGCGGCTTGAGCACGATGCGCGTGATGCGCACCGGCTTGTCGTCTTCCGGCATGCAACCCTCGGCGCGGTCTTCGTATTCCACCACATCGAGCCGCGCGCGCGCCGCGATGGCGAGGAAGGAGAGCATCTG
>JBOIAZ010000002.1:0-16974 GCA_050739175.1 Gammaproteobacteria bacterium | reverse complement strand
CGCTCTTCGACTCGCGCGTGATTTGCGAATACCTCGATTCGCTGCCGCCCGCGCACACGTTGATCCCGGCTTCCGGCGCCGAGCGCATCGCAGTGCTGCGCTGGGAAGCGTTGGCGGACGGCGTGTTTGATGCTGGCGTCCTGATTCGCCTGGAACACACCCAGCGCGCACCGGGGGAGCGCAGCGAAAAATGGCTGGCGCGTCAACGCAGCAAAGTCACAGCGGGCCTGGAGGCCATGGCCCGGGATCTTGGGGAATCGGAGTGGTGTGTGGGGGCGCGCTTTACGCTCGCCGATATTACCGTGGGCTGCGCGCTCGGCTGGCTGGCATTCCGCCTGCCGGAGATTGACTGGAGTTCAAGCCACGCGAATCTGGCGAAACACTACGCCAAACTGATGACGCGCCGCTCTTTCAGCGACACTGCACCGAAATAATTCTGTAGGGTGCGTTTACGCACCATGGCATTGTGGGAGCGGCCGACTCGGCCGCGATAGCTTTTTGTACAGCGAAGAATCGCGGCGAGTATCGCCGCTCCCACAAGATCAAGAACAATGGTGCGCGAGCGTACCCTACATCCATTGCCTAATCGCGGAAATTCACGAACTGCAAAGGCTGGCCCAGTTTCGCGCCGCGCAACAGTGTGATCGCGGCTTGCAGATCGTCGCGCTTCTTGCCCGTAACGCGCACTTCCTCGCCCTGGATGGCAGCCTGCACCTTGAGGCTGCTGTCCTTGATAAGCTTGACGATCTTTTTCGCCAGCTCCTTGTCTATGCCCTGTTTGACGTTGATGATCTGCTTGGCCTTATCGCCGGCGATGGATTCGATTTTTTGCGGATCGAAGCTCGCCACGTCAATGCCGCGCTTGGCGGCGCGCTGGTAGAGAATGTCCTGCACCTGCTTTAATTGAAATTCGCTGTCGGCGTACAGCGTGAGCAGATTTTCCTGGCGTTCGATTTTGGCGCTGGTGCCCTTGAAGTCGTAACGCGTGCCGATCTCGCGGCTCACCTGGTCCACGGTGTTGGTGAGTTCGGCGAGGTTGACTTTGGAAACCACATCAAATGAAGGCATGATTACTCCCCGATATAAATGCTATCGCGGCGGAGACCGCCGCTCCCACAAAAGACAAACCCTGTGGGAGCGACCCACGATGTACATGGATGTACAGGTGCTGCGGGAGGCAGGATGCCGGAAACCGCCCGGTCGCGATTCTTCAAATCATCGCGACGCTGGCGTCGCCCCTACAATCTAACTCTCACCGCCTCCGCGGCACGCGTGACTTTAGCACGCGCCGTTTCGATGCTATCGGCACGCGCCAGGGCCACGCCCATGCGCCGGTAACCGCGGATCTGCGGTTTGCCGAACAGCCTGAGCATCGTATCCGGTTCCTTGAGTGCCGCATCCACGTCCTCATACAGCGGGCCGGCGGAATCGCCGCGTGGCAGGATCACGGCGGAAGCGGATGGACCAAATTGGCGGATCACGGGAATCGGCAACCCGAGAATCGCGCGCACGTGCAACGCGAATTCCGAGAGATCCTGCGAAATCAGCGTCACCAGACCGGTATCATGCGGCCGCGGCGAGACCTCGCTGAACCACACCGCATCGCCCTTGACGAAAAACTCCATGCCGAAAATGCCGCACCCGCCGAGATTGGCGGAAATCACCTGCGCCATGCGTCGCGCTTCGGCGAGCGCCGCACGTGACATCGATTGCGGCTGCCAGGACTCGCGGTAATCGCCGTGCTCCTGGCGGTGGCCGATGGGTTCGCAGAACGTGGTGCCGCCCGCGTGGCGCACCGTGAGCAGCGTGATTTCGTAATCGAAATCCACGAGGCCCTCGACAATCACGCGACCTTGGCCGGTGCGTCCGCCTTTCTGCGCATAATCCCAGGCCGCGGCGATGCCTGACTCCTTTTCGATGACGCTCTGTCCTTTGCCGGAAGAGCTCATGACGGGTTTTGCCACGCAGGGCAGGCCGATGGTTTTCACGGCCGCACGGAATTCCTCCGGGGTGTCGGCGAAGCGGTAAGGCGATGTGCGAATCTTCAATTCTTCCGCCGCCAGACGCCGGATGCCTTCCCGGTCCATGGTGAGGCGTGCGGTGCGCGCCGTGGGAATCACGGTCCAGCCTTCCTTTTCCAGTTCCAGCAGGGTCGGCGTGGCGATGGCCTCGAGTTCCGGCACGATGTAATGGGGCTTTTCCTGCTCCACTACGCGCCGTACTTCCGCACCGTCCAGCATGTTGATGACGTGCGCGCGGTGCGCCACCTGCATCGCGGGCGCGTTGGCATAGCGGTCCACGGCGATGACCTCGACGCCGAAGCGCTGCGCCTCGATGGTGACTTCCTTGCCGAGTTCGCCCGAGCCCAAGAGCATCAGGCGCGTGGCGTTGGCGGTGAGCGGTGTGCCGATACTGGTCATGCAGTGCCTTTAATGGGAGCAGCTTTGAGACGCGCGCCGCGCAACAGGATTTCCTCGCCAACTTCCAAATCTTCAGGTGCGCCCCAGATCACCAGCACATCGCCCGCCTTCAATACGGTATCGGCCGAGGGCTGGCGGCCAATCACGCCTTCGCGGCGCAGCGCCGTGACCACCACCTTGTGCGCCCGGAGATCAAGTTCACCGAGGCTTTTGTTGATGGCGTACGCGTCGGGCTCCAATGCCACGGTGTAAAGCTGTTCGCGGAACGCGTGCGAGGCATCCATGGGCAGCGCGTCCTGACCGCGGAACACGCTGCGCAACAGGCTGTAACGGTGTGCGCGTACGTCCTGAACCTTGCGCAGAATCTTCTTCATCGGCACGCCCAGCAGTTGCAGCAGGTGCGCGGCCACCATGAGGCTGGATTCCATGGTCTCCGGAATGACTTCGGTGGCGCCGGCCCGCATGAGTTTGTCCAGCTCCGCATCGTCGCGGGTGCGCACCAGCACCGGCAGGTCGGGCCGCAACTTCTTCACATGGCCGAGGATTTTCAGCGCCGTGGGTACCTGAAAGTAGCTGATGACCACGGCGCGCGCGTGCTCCACGCCCGCGGCCTTGAGCACCGCCGGATTGGTGCCGTCGCCGTAATAGGCCGGATCGCCGGCTTCACGCGCCTGTTTCACGCGCATCGGATCCAAGTCCAGCGCCACAAACTCGAATCCTTCCGGCTCGAGAAAGCGCGCCACGTTCTGGCCGACGCGGCCGTAACCCACGATTACCACGTGATCCCGCAGGTGCAGTTGCTGTTGGCCGATGTCGTGTTGCAGACGATCGTGTTCTTCGGCGGATTCGTCGCTCGGAAACAGCCGCGCGGCAAGCACGCCGTTAAAACGGATAAACAGCGGGCTCACCAGCATGCTGATGACGATGACCGCGAGGCCAAATTCCGCCACCGGCGTGCGGATCACCGCTTGCACCAAACCCAAGGCCAGCAGCGCGAAGCCGAATTCACCGCCCTGGTTGAGCGCCAGCGCGGTGCGCAGCGCCGTGGCGCGGTCGCTGCCGAGCAAACGCGTGAGCGCGCCCACCAGCAGGGCCTTGAACAGCATCAGCAGTGCCACGCTCGCGAGCAACAGCCACCAATGACGCACAATGGTGTGTGGATTGATGAGCATGCCCACGGTCACGAAAAACAGCCCCAGCAGGATGTCACGGAACGGGCGGATGTCGGCTTCCACCTGATGGCGGTACTCGGTTTCCGCCAGCATCATGCCGGCAAGGAACGCGCCCAGCGCCAGCGACAGTCCGAGCGCGGCCGTGCCCCAGGCGCTGGCGAGCGTGAACAACAGCACCGCGAGCGTGAACAATTCGGCTGAGCGCGTGGTGGCGATCTGGTGGAACAGCGGCCGCAGCAGCCAGCGACCGAACGCCAGAATCACGATTACCGCGAGCGCACCCTTGGCGAACGCCAGCAGCAACGCGCGTGCCAGTTCCGTTCCGATGCCGTGGGTCAGGCCAGGAATCAGGATCAGGAATGGAATCACCGCGAGGTCCTGGAACAAGAGCACCGCGATCGTGAGTCGTCCGTGCTGCAGGTTAAGTTCGTTCTGCTCCGCGAGCTGCTTGACCACGATGGCGGTGGAGGACATCGCAAAGGCGCCGCCGATGACGATGGCCACCGGCAATGTCACGCCCAACAGCCAGGCCGCGAGCGCGGTGCCGGCGGTGGTCAGCAGTACCTGCAGTCCGCCGAGCACCAGCACCGCTTTGCGCATCACAATGAGACGCGGCAGCGAGAATTCCAGGCCCAGCGTGAACAGCAGGAACACCACGCCGAACTCCGCGAGATTGCGCGTGTCTTCGGTGTCCGCGATCCAGCCGAGGCCGTGCGGGCCGACGATGAAGCCGGTGGCCAGATAGGCAATGACCGTGGGCAGCTTGACGCGCTTGAGCGCTACTACCACCAAAACCGCGGCGGCCAGCAATATCAGGATGGAGCGCAGGGTGTTGTGTTCCATGGCGTGCGCGTGGTTTCGGACCGGCCAATCTTACCGGAAGCGCGGGTCTATACTGTTGCCGGACGATGACGCGTGGCGTACCCCGGAATCCAGCATGTTCAAGCGATCCATTTATTTGGCGGGCCTTACCTTGGTGGCCGCCGCCTTGCTCGGCAGCACCCAATGCCAGAACAACAACAACAACGGCGTCGGCCCCAACGGCCCGAACTTCGTCACTACGCTTGCGGTCGAGGACGCCAGCGGCAACGCCGCCAGCAATTTCTCGCCCGGCCAACAAATCCAGTTCGTATTGAGCGTGCGCAACCGCAGCACCACCAGTCAGACCATAAGCTTCAATACCGCGCAGCAATACAACTTTGTGGTGTTGAATAGCGGCAGCGCCACCGAGGTGTGGACCTGGGCGCTGTCGCGGTCGTTTGCCCAGACCACGAGCAGTCTCACGATTCCGGCCGGCCAGACCCAGACATTTACCGTGGTCTGGGACCAGATGCCGGATAACAGCAGCCAACTGGTTCCCAGCGGCAATTACGAAGCCATCGCTGGCCTTACCTGTGTCAACAGCAGCAGTTCGTCGAGTTCATCTCCCTCGTCAGCCGCCAATAATTGCATGCCAACCGGTGTGCCCGGTTCCGGTGATCTCGTGCCCAGTGTGTATATCTCCACGCTGGTGCCGTTTACCATCCAGTGAACCCCGAAGGACTATACTGAATCGGGCGGTGTTATTTGATAGTTACTCCGGGGGAGTTTGTGCGTCTTCTCTTGCGTTTCGCGGCGATCATTCTGTGTGCCGGGCTGTCGCTCGGCAACACGCAGTGCCAGCAGAGTGTCAGCAGTACCAGTCAGAGCGGCGGTTCGCCGACCTTTGTCACCACCCTGGCGGTCGAGAATGCAAACGGCGTTCCCACCACGAGTTTCGTTGCGGGCGAGAGCATTCAGTTCGTGCTGAGCGTGTATAACCGCACTGCCATGCCGCAGACCATCACCACTCAGGTATGCGTTTCGCAGTTCGATATTGCTGTGGTGACCGCCGGCACGGCCAATGTGGTATTCAACGGTCCGGTTCCCGGAGTCCAGTGCATGGCCATCAGTCTGGACGGCGTACCTATGACGTTTGCCGCAAATGAGATCAAGATTTTCACGGTAACGTGGAATCAGACCAACCTCATGGGCGGCCTGGTGGCGCCGGGCAACTATGAAGTCATGGGCGGCGTGGTGTGCTGGAATCCGCCGTCAAGCGGACACCCCGCGGGTTACGACACGGTGAATTGTATGGCGCCCGGTATTCCCGCGTCGGCGGAACTCACTCCCACGCAGTACCGTTCCGACCTGGTGGCGTTCACGATTCAGTGAATCCGTTTTCCCGTCATGTGTTACGGAGGCTTTATGCATACCGGTTATTTCCTTGGCGGTGTGTTGCTGATCATGGCGGTTTTGCCGGGGCCTGCGCTGCGGGCAGCCGAATCGCCGGCGCACTGCGATGCCGGCAACGGCGGCATCACCTTGCCACCGGGGTTTTGTGCCACGGTATTCGCAGATAAACTCGGTACCGCACGCCAGCTCACAGTTGCACCGGACGGGGACGTGTACGTGGCGCTCCTCAGCCCGGAATCCGGCGGCGGCATCGTGGCCTTGCGTCCGGGCACGGACGGCCGTGCCGCCGAAATCAAGCGCTTCGGGGAATACGGCGGCACCGGCATCCGCATTCACGCGGGGTATCTGTATTTCGCCACGCCCACCGAGGTGCTGCGTTACAAACTCGTGCCGGGACAGTTATTGCCGGATACCACGCCCGAAGTGGTGATAAGCGGATTCCCCGAGCAGGACGAGCACGCGGCCAAGACCTTCGCGTTTGACGATGCCGGGCATATCTACGTGAACGTCGGCGCACCGTCGAACGCCTGCCAGCGCGAGGACCGCCGCCGCGGCTCGCCGGGTATCCGGCCGTGTCCCTATCTCACCGAGCACGGCGGCATCTGGGAGTTCAATGCCGACAAGATCAACCAGCATTTCCCGCAGGACGGGCAGCGCTACGCGACCGGCATCCGCAACGGCATGGCGATCGCATGGAATACGCGCACCGGTCATTTATATGATGTGCAAATGGGCCGCGATCAGTTGTATGACAACTGGCCGCAGCTTTACACCGCGCAGCAGAGCGCCGAACTTCCGGCTGAGGAATTTTTCCTGGTGCGCAAGGGCGAAAATTTCGGCTGGCCGTACTGCTATTACGACCAACTGCAACACAAAAAAGTGCAGGCGCCGGAATACGGTGGCGACGGCAAGCAGGTGGGCGAATGCGGCCAATACGCCAAACCGATTCTCGCGTTCCCCGGCCATTGGGCACCCGAGGCTCTGGCGTTTTACACCGGCGATGCCTTTCCCGCGCACTATCGCGGCGGTGCGTTCATCGCGTTTCACGGTTCCTGGAACCGCGCGCCATTGCCGCAAGCCGGTTACCAGGTGGTGTTCGTGCCGTTCAAGGCCGAGCGGCCCGCCGGCGGTTACGAAATTTTCGCCGGTGGTCTGGCCGGCGTGAGTCCGCTGATGTCGCCTGCGGATGCACATTTCCGCGCCAGCGGCATGGCCGAGGCACCGCGCGGCGCTCTTTATATAAGTGATTCGCAGCACGGGCGCATCTGGCGAGTCACCTATCAGCGTCATTGATGGAGTTTGCCAGCCGCACGCGTGCCGCTATCATTGAAATTTCTCCGGACAAGCGCGCATGCGGCTGGCCGTATTGATTCTGGTGATTCTGGTGGTACTCGCGGGGCTGACACTCGCCGCGCTCGGTTTCCGCCGCCGCCGTGTACCGCTCGCGATCAGCAGCCTGCACGGGCTTGCCGGCATCGCGGCGATCGTGTTGCTGATCGTGTTGGACACGCACTTCCCGCATGACCGTGCGCTCATCGCGGCCACGGCGTTGTTCATCCTGGCGGCCACCGGCGGCCTGATGTTGTTTGCGTTTCGCGCCGCGCATCAGACTTTGCCAAGCGCCGTCGTGGTGTTGCACGGCGGCTTTGCACTAGTCGCGCTGATCGTGATGCTCATCGGCTATGCGCACACTGGATGATGGGGCGTTGTCAGACACTGAATCCCGGGGCTTTCCCGCGGCAGCCGTGCAGCTGGCCGCGACACTGCTCGGGTTCGCGGGCACCGCGCTGATCATCGTGCAGGCGGCCGTCTGGCTGAAACACAGTCATACGAGTATTGCGGCGCTGATACTGACTGCCTGCACACCGCTGATCGCGGCGCTGGTGTTTGCGGCGGTACCCAGGCGCACACCCGAAAGCGACAGCGTCCGCCATTATTCATCGCGCGCGCCCAGGCTGTGGATCACGCTGGGTCTGCCGGTGGTGCTCACGGCGCTCGCCATGGTCCTGATTGGTGTCAGCGGCAGCTTTGCTGACTATTTCGGGTTGGCCCTGCTGGTGGCAGCCAATGCCGGGCGCAATCTGCGCGACTGGCGGCGCGCCCGGTGGCTGAAAAAGGCGGGGGGCTCCGGCTGACCTGTACGCCTGTAGCCGGCCAGGCGGGAGGCCAATGCAGTAATCATTCGCACCCCTGGAGGCCGCGCCACATCTGGGCTTTGCGCTTTTTCCGTTGGCCCATGGCAGGGGGCGCGAACCTCGGTTAATCTATTTTGCATAATATAAACCGAATTGCCCCCATACCGGGGCGCAAGGTCATGGGGTTTAATCACGGTCCATGGGGAGCTTGGCACAAATCCTGAGAAGCATGCGCCTGTGGCGCTGGCTGCCCGGCATCGGCATTGCGCTGCTGCTGACGGCGGCCGCCACGTTGCAAATCGGACGCAGTGCCGAAAGCGTGGTGGCGCGCACCGCGCTGTTGCTCGCACCACAGCGCCCGCCCAACCCTGACGTGGTGGTGGTAGCCATGGACAGCGCGGCGCTGCAAACTCATGGGTCCCGGCCCTGGCGTCGCGACCTGTTCGCGCAACTGACCGCGCAACTCTCGGCCGACAGGGCGCGGGTGATCGCCTATGTCCCGGCATTCAGCGCACCGCAAAATGCCGAGGCGCTGCAATATCTGCACGACCTCGCGTCACTGGATGCGCTCAAAAAGAATCGGTACGCGGCCCACAAAATTGCTGAAGCACGGGCCGCGCTGTCTACCGATCAGGCATTTGCCGACAGCATCGCCAACGCCGGCAATGTGATCCTGGCCGCGTATGGCGTCGTGGGGCGGGTGTCGGCAGCCGCGCCAGTACCTCCCTGGTTGAATCTGAAGATGCAGGTACCGCAACCCGAACCCTCGATGACGACCGCTTGGCTTTTCCGGCCCGAGAGCGCAAGCCTTGACCCGCCGCTCGAAGTGCTTGGACAAGCGGCCGGCGGCATCGGCTGGCTATCGGAATCCCCGCCTGCGGATTCGCACGCCCTGATGGTCGAGGTGCGCGGTCAATTGCTCCCGGGCTTTGCTCTGCTGGTGGCGGCGCGCGACTTGGGACTCAGCAACGACGACATCGTCGCGCATGCCAGTGGCGGCATCAGCCTGGGCGATGAATATCTGTTTACCGACGCGCAGCTGCGTGCACAATTGCGCCGCTACCCGGGCGGCGCCGGTCGCAGTGCCATTCCCGTGTATGACTTCGATGCGGTTCTCTACGGGCTGGTGCCTGCGGAAAATCTTGCCGGCAAGACCGTGATCGTCGGTCCGAGCGGCGGGGATGCGCTGGCCGCGGCCGCGGCGGTTTCCCGCATCCTGAACAACGACCTGGTGGCTGCGCCCTGGTGGGCGTGGGCGCTGCGCGCACTACTGACATTGCTGGTGGGCGTGTATCTGACGGTCATGCTAAGCCGCATGCGCCGTTGGCCGGTGCTGGTCGCAAGTGTGCTGTTTTTGATTGTGCTGGTGAACGCCGAATTCATCCCGCTGCTCGCGCGCGGCGTGTGGTTGCCGCTGATCCTGCCGATCCTGTTCCTGGTCGTCGGGTATGCACTGGTGACGACCCTACAGTGGTTGCAGGAGTGGCACGGCGTTCCCAACACGGAATTCTCCGAAACCAACCGGCAGCTGGCGCTCGCATGCCAAGCGCTCGGGCGCTATCACGACGCGCTCACCTATTTCGGCAAATGCCTGCCGTCCGCGGCCTTGCATGAAAATCTGCTGCACCTCGGGCACGAACACGAACGTCATCGCCGCTATCCGGAGGCTATCGAGGTATACACCGAAATGGAGCGCCGCATGCCGGAATTCGGCAGCGTCGCCGAGCGCCTGCGCAAGCTGCAGGCGCTCTACCGCCAGTCCGCGCTGACGCGCGTGCGTACCGGCGGACCCATTCTGCTCACCGACGACGGCCTGCAGAAGCCGGTATTGGGACGCTACCAGCTGCTGCGCGAGCTTGGGCGCGGCGCCATGAGCGTGGTGTATCTGGGCAGCGATCAGAAGATCAATCGTACCGTGGCCATCAAGACTTTGAATTTCGCCAATGAATTTTCCGGCAGCATGCAGCAGGACGTGATACGGCGCTTCTTCCGCGAGGCGGAAACCGCAGGCCAGCTGAATCATCCGAACATCGTCACCATTTATGACGTGGGCGAGGACCAGGGGCTGGCGTACATCGCCATGGACTACGTGGCCGGCATACCGCTGCAGGATTACGCGGTGCCGGGAAGCCTGTTGCCGATCGAGGAAGTTCTGGCCATCGTCATCAAGATCGCCGAGGCGCTCGACTATGCGCATGCGCGCGGTGTGGTGCACCGCGACATCAAACCCGCAAACATCCTGTACGAGCGCGACACCGGACGCCTGAAAATCACCGATTTCGGCGTGGCCGGAGTCCTGAACGCCAGCAAAACCCGTACCGGCACGATACTCGGCAGCCCGTCCTACATGTCACCGGAACAGGTGGGAGGCGGAAAAGTGGACGGACGCAGCGACCTGTATTCCCTGGGCGTGACGCTGTACCAGTTGTTGCGCGGCGAGTTGCCGTTCGAGGCGCCGACGCTGACCGGGCTCATGTTCAAGGTGGCGAATTCGGCCCCACCCGACGTCAGCTTCCTGCGGCCGGACATTTCCCCGGTGCTCAAAGAGCTGGTGGACCGCATGTTGCAGAAAAAACTCGATGCACGCTTTCAGACCGGAGCGGAATTGGCGAATGCCGTGCGCCAGTGTCGCGGCCGGGCCAGGCGTGCCGGCTGAAGGCCGCAGGCCGCGGCGCGTCCCCGGAATTTTCCGGATACGACCTCCGGGGATTACTGTGCTAGATTTGGAACAATTGGGGATAGAAGTGTTTGCGTCAACAACCTTAGCCAGCATGTAAGGAGTAACTCATGTCAAGGCAAATGTGGTCAAAGCTCTCGAGCGTGTTGATTCTGTGTGCGGCCCTGCCAATGGCGGCCTACGCCGCGGACGGCAATTTCAGCTACAACTACGCCAACGGCGGCTATGTGAGCGAAAGTCCGAGCAACGGTTCCAGCCTGAATGGCCTCGGGGTGGATGGGTCCTACACCTTCACGCCCAACTGGCACGCGTTCGCAGGCTACAGCCATCTCACCTGCTGCAGCCTCAGCGAGAACAACTTCAACCTGGGCGCCGGCTATCACATGGACCTGAACAACCAGTTGGGCCTGTTCGTTGAAGGCGAATTTCTGCGCGTCAGTGGGGCCGGCAACAGCTATAACGGCTGGGGCGTGGATGGCGGCGTGCGCTTTGCCATCAACTCGCAGTTCGAGCTAGACGGCTTGGTGAGCCACACCGACGTCAACACCAATCCGAGCAACACCGAGAACACCATCGGAGTGCGCGGCCTGTTCAACATCAACCAGCAGTGGAGCGTGTTCGCGAGCTATTCGAATAACTCCGACTTCGACATCTTCCAGGCCGGCGTGCGCTTTTATTATTGAGTGCCTGCCGACACGTCATTCAAGCCCCGGCCCACGCCGGGGCTTTTTTTCGGCACCGGACCCGCATTCCACGCACGCCGCAGGTTCTTCGGATCCACAAGCCTTGTCATACGGCGGTGCAAGCCTATACGATGGGAGCGCAACCGCCTCACCCCAGCTTTCCGGAGCCGTCATGCACAAGTTTCTGATATTGCTGATCGCAATGGCGATCGCCGTACCCTTGACCGCGCGCGCCGCTGCACCCGATTACAACACCGTGGATCTCAGTTACGCCAAGGGCGCCACTTCCGGCTTCAGCGGCGGCAGCGGTTACCAGCTTGCCGGCAGCTATGCCTTTGACACCTATTGGTTCGTCGCCGGCAATTACACCCAGAACCGATTCAACGGCGGCATCCTCACCGGCGGGTTTTTCACCCGCGATGAATCCGCGTTCGTAGGCGTGCATTTCGCGCTCAGCGATTCCATGGACCTCGTGGCGCGTGCGGGCTATGCCAATGATCACTGGAAACAAGGGCCGAGCACCAACCTGTTCCCGGGCTTCGTGGTGTCCACCAGCGACAACCAGGACGGCTACGATTTTGGTTTCGGCCTGCGCATGCTGCCGTTGGATCAGCTGGAACTCAACGTGTTCCTCGATCAGGACAACGTCGGCCGGTTGAGCCACGACCACAACCGCTCCGAGACCGTGGGCACGCTCGGTGCCATGTACAAGCTTACCGAGAATTACGGTTTGGGCCTGAGCTATGCGCGCGGCAGCCATAACAGCGCCAGCATGTGGATGCTCGTCGGCCGCTGGTTCTTTCTGCCGAACCAGTAGTCTCGCCGTTCCATTTCACGAGACAACCCCCGGTTTGCCGGGGGTTGTTTTTGTGCGCCCGGAAGCGCGCGGTTTTATGCCAACATGGAGTGGCTGGGCACCCTTCCGGAGCCGAGAACATGCAGAACGTGGTGATCGTGGGCGGCGGGTTCGCGGGCTTGCAGGCGGCCCGGCGCCTGGGTGGCGCGCGCGGCGTGCAGGTCACGCTGCTCGATCGCTACAACCACCATGTGTTCCAGCCGCTGCTATACCAGGTCGCCATGGCGGAGCTCAGCCCGGCCGACATTGCCGTCCCGCTGCGCAGTGTGCTGTCGCGTCATGCCAATGTGCGCGTCTATCAGAGCCATGTGGACCGCGTGGATTTGCAGGCCCGGCAGGTCAGCGCGGGTTTCGGCCCATTGCCCTATGATTTTCTGTTGCTCGCCTGCGGTGCCAGCCACACCTATTTCGGGCACGACGAGTGGGAGCCATGGGCACCGGGCCTGAAAACCGTGGAGCAGGCGCGCGAAATCCGCCGCCGCGTGTTGCAGGCCTACGAAGCCGCCGAATACACCCGTGAGCCGGAAGTGCAGCGTCGGCTGCTGACCTTCGTGATCGTGGGCGGCGGCGCCACCGGCGTCGAATTGGCGGGAGCCATCGCCGAGATGGCGCGCTTCACCCTGGCGCGGGATTTTCGCAACATCCGGCCCGAGTTGACGCGCGTGCTGCTGGTGGAAGCCGGACCGCGTCTGCTGCCGTCACTGCCGCCGGAGCTTTCCGCCTACGCTGCACGGGCGCTTGCGGAACTCGGCGTGGACGTGCGCACCGGGGTGGCCGTCACGCAGGTGACCGCGACCGGCGTGCAACTCGGCGCGCAGCAGATACTGGCCGGCACGGTGCTGTGGGCCGCGGGCGTCGCGGCAGCATCCGTCGGGCGCACGCTGGGCGCGGCGACCGACCACCACGGGCGCATAATCGTGAACCCGGATTTGAGCCTGCCCGGCCATTCCGAGGTGTTCGTGGCCGGCGACCTCGCGCACTTCGCCCATCAGACCGGCGAGCCCTTGCCGGGCATCGCGGCCGTGGCCAAACAACAGGGCCGCCACGTGGCCGAAACCATTCTCGCGGAGCGGACCGGGCGTGCGCGCCAGCCGTTCCACTACCGTGACATGGGCCAGTTGGCCACCATCGGCCACAAGCGCGCGGTGGCGCAGATCGGGTGGTTCAGGCTGCGCGGTTGGCCGGCCTGGGTGGTGTGGGTGTTCGCGCACATTTACTATCTGATTGATTTTCGCAGCCGCGTGCTGGTGATGCTCGCTTGGGCGTGGACGTACGTCACGCACCGGCGTGGTGCGCGCTTGATACTGGGCAAATCCGATTGAATGGCGCGCATGCCATCATCCACGGTTACGGTGCTGGAGCCCGACATGAACAAGCCATTTACCGCCTATCGCATTCATCAGGACGGCGCACGCATCAGCGCGCGCTTCGAACAACTGACGCTGGACCAGCTCACGCCGGGTAAAGTCGTCATCCACGCGCAATATTCCAGCGTCAATTACAAGGACGCGCTGGCCGCCACCGGACAGGGCAGGATTCTCAGGCGTTTTCCGCTGGTGGGCGGCATCGACGTGGCCGGAGTGGTGGCCTCATCCAGCGATCGGCGCTACAAAAAGGGCGACCGCGTGCTGGTCACCGGCTGCGGTCTGGGCGAAGACCATGACGGCGGCTACGCGGAATATGTGCGTGCCGAAAGTGCATGGGTGATTCCGCTGCCCAAGGGCTTCACTGCGCACACGGCCATGATGCTCGGCACCGCCGGCTTCACCGCGGCGCTCGCCATCCACAAGCTGGAACACAACGGTCTCAATCCCAAGGGCGGGCCGGTGGTCGTGACCGGTGCCACCGGCGGCGTGGGCTCGCTGGCCGTGAACATGCTGGCCAGGCGCGGCTATGAGGTGGTGGCCGTCACCGGCAAGCACGACGCGCGGGATTATCTGCAGCAACTGGGCGCGGCTTCGATCCTGCTGCGTGATGAAATCAGCTACGGCAGCAAACCGTTGGAGCGCATCCAGTGGCAGGGCGCAGTGGACAACGTCGGCGGCGAGATGCTCGCCTGGCTTACGCGCAGCGTCGGCTGGTGGGGCGGCATCGCCAGTATCGGCCTGGCCGGCAGTGCGGAACTGCGCACCACGGTGATGCCCTTCATCCTGCGCGGCGTGAATCTGCTGGGCATCAATTCCATGGCCACGCCGCGCGCGCTGCGCCTCAAGATCTGGCAACGCCTTGCCACCGATCTCCAGCCGCCCAAGCTCCGGCAGATCGCCGCGGCTACTATTGCTTTCGATGACCTGCCCAAAGCGTTCCATCAGGTGCTCGAAGGCCGCCACCGCGGGCGGATAGTGGTGAAAATCGGCTGATACTTGGGCCCGCGCGGATTAGCGGCTCGCATCGCCTGCCGGTAAAATACCGGGCATCTTCTTCCAGCCCAGCACTCAAGGACAGGCATGGCCCAGCCCAATTCCGCCGCAGCCCGCTTATGGTCCGCGCTCGATGCCGAACGCCCCTTGCAGGTGGTGGGCGCGATCAATGCCTATTGCGCGCTCCTCGCGGAACATGCCGGCTTCAAGGCGCTGTATCTTTCGGGCGCGGGCGTGGCCAATGCCTCCTACGGCCTGCCGGACCTGGGCATCACCTCGCTCAACGACGTGTGCGAGGACATCCGCCGCATCACCAGCGCGACGCGCCTGCCGCTCTTGGTGGATGCCGACACCGGCTGGGGCGCCGCCTTCAACATCCAGCGCACGGTACGCGAGATGATCCGGGCCGGCGCCGCCGGCCTGCATATCGAGGACCAGGTGGCAGCCAAGCGCTGCGGCCATCGCCCCGGCAAGGAGCTTGTAGATGCAAATGAGATGGGCGACCGCATCAAGTCCGCCGTGGACGGGCGCACGGATCCGAAGTTCGTAATCATGGCGCGCACCGACGCGCACGCCGTTGAGGGCCAACAGGCCGCGGTGGAGCGCGCGTTGCAATACGTCGCGGCCGGCGCCGACATGATTTTCGCCGAGGCACTCACGACGCTGGATGAATACCAACAGTTTGCTCACGCCGTGAAAGTTCCGGTGCTCGCCAACGTCACCGAGTTCGGCAAGACGCCGTTGTTCACCACCAAGGAACTGGCGGATGCCGGCGTGCGCCTAGCGCTTTATCCCCTGTCCGCATTCCGCGCCATGAGCCAGGCGGCGGAGAAGGTGTACACCACGCTGCGCAAAGAAGGCACGCAGAAATCCATGCTGGACAGCATGCAGACGCGCGCTGAACTGTATGATGTATTGAATTACCTGAGCTACGAGAAAAAGTTGGACGAGTTGTTCAAACGGTGACATTCCTTGTCCTTTCTCCCCTGGAGGGGAGAGGCCAGGATGAAGGGTGGCCGGTCTTTCAGGAGATTAAGTCATGAATGCAACACCCGCCGGCTTCAAATCCAAAAAATCCGTGGCCCTGTCGGGCGTCGCCGCCGGCAATACCGCGATTTGTACCGTCGGCAGGAGCGGCAACGATTTGCATTACCGCGGCTACGACATCCTCGACGTCGCCGGCAAGTGCGACTTCGAGGAAGTCGCCTATCTGCTCATTTACGGCAAGCTCCCGAACCGCGCCGAATTGAAGGCGTACAAAATCAGGCTCAAGTCAATGCGCGGCCTGCCAGAGACCGTGAAGACCGTGCTCGAATCCCTGCCCGCCTCTGCACATCCCATGGATGTGATGCGCAGCGGCGTCTCGGCGCTCGGCTGCGTGCTGCCGGAAAAGGACGATCACAATCCTGCCGGCGCGCGCGATATCGCCGACCGGCTGGTGGCGTCGCTCGGCTCGATCCTCTGCTACTGGTACCACTGGAGCCACGATGGGCGCGCCATCGAGGTCGAGACCGGCGACGATTCCGTGGGCGGCCATTTCCTGCACCTGTTGCACGGGCGCGAGCCTGCGGATGCCTGGGTGCGCGCCATGCACACCTCGCTGATCCTGTACGCCGAGCACGAGTTCAACGCTTCGACCTTCGCGGCGCGCGTGATCGCCGGTACCGGCGCGGACATGTATTCCTGCATCACCGGCGCCATCGGCGCGCTGCGTGGCCCCAAGCACGGCGGCGCCAACGAAGTGGGCTACGAAATCCAGAGCCGTTACGCCACATCCGAAGAAGCCGAGGCCGACATCCGCCGGCGCGTCGCGGAGAAGGAAATCGTCATCGGCTTCGGCCATCCGGTGTATACCGTGAGCGATCCGCGCAATCAGGTCATCAAGGAAGTGGCGCGCAAGCTCTCCAAGGAAGCCGGTGACATGAAACTGTTCGACATCGCCGAGCGTATCGAAAATACCATGGGGGACGTGAAGAAGATGTTCCCGAACCTGGACTGGTACTCGGCGGTGTCCTACCACATGATGGGCATACCCACTGCCATGTTTACGCCGCTGTTCGTGATCGCGCGCACCACCGGCTGGAGCGCACACGTCATCGAGCAGCGCGCTGACGGCAAGATCATTCGCCCCAGCGCCAACTACGTCGGCCCCGAGGACCAGAAGTTCGTGCCGATCGAAAAGCGGTCTTAATTCCTTGTCCCTTCTCCCCTTGAGGGGAGAAGAAGGGATGAGGGGTGGTTAACGCCTGGTACTGTGTGCTGCGGAAAAATCTCGATCTTCACGCAGCACCTTCCTGCGAAATTAGCAATCAGAGTTTCGGATTCCACGGAGTAATTGATGAGCGCCCCTGATCTGAAGTCTGTTCAGCGTTCCGCTCCCGAAAAAGTCCTGACGGATATCGCCGACTACGCGCTCGCTTACAGCATTGAAAGCCCAGAGGCGTATGCAACCGCACG
>JBOIAZ010000001.1:0-22872 GCA_050739175.1 Gammaproteobacteria bacterium | reverse complement strand
ATACTGGGCGGGATGTCGGCGCGTGCGCCGAAAAATATCGTGGGTCCCTGATGCAGAGTGTTCCACCATTTTACCGAATAGTGAATGATCGGGACATTGACGATGCCGACCAGCGCCAGGATGGCGCCTGCCCGGTCGCCGGTGCGCTGGTCCTCGAAAGCGTGATTGAGCGCGAGATAGCCGAGGTACAGAAACAGCAACACCAGCTCGGAAGTCAGCCTGGCATCCCACACCCAGTAGGTACCCCACATGGGCTTGCCCCACAACGAGCCAGTGACGAGCGCGAGAAACGTGAATGAAGCGCCCAACGGCGCGGCCGCCGCCGACACCGCATGCGCCAGCTTCATGCGCCAGATCAAGCCAATGGCCGCCGCCGCCGCCATCACCACATATATAAACAGCGACATCCAGGCGCTCGGCACGTGCACGTACATGATGCGGAAGCCGTCACCTTGCTGGTAATCCGGCGGTGCCAGCCACAATCCGCCGTAGAGCCCCGCGAGAATCACGATCAGGCTCAGCCAGCCGAACCACGGCGCCAGACGCCCCGCCAGCCGGTAGAAGTACGGGGGCGAAGCCAATTTATGCAACCAGACAAACATGCGAATTTCCCAGTCAGGATTCAAGACTGATGCGCAATCCACCCGCGATGGCAAACGGTGCCAGTGTTATCGCCAGCACCAGCATGGCGGCGAGAAAATACAGTGGCGCGGCGGCCGGGTCACCCAGCGCCGCACGCTCGCCAGCGGCGGCGCCGAAGATCAACACCGGCACCGTGAGCGGCAGCACCAGAATCGGCAACAACATGCCGCTGCGCCGCAAGCCCACCGTGAGTGCAGCGCCGATGGCGCCCAGAAAACTCAGCACCGGCGTGCCCAACAGCAAACCCAGTACCAGCGTTCCCATGGCACCGGTCGGATAGCCCAGCATGACCGCCATCAGCGCCGCCAAAATCACCAGCGGCAGGCCGGTGACCAGCCAGTGGGTGAATACGCGCAACAATACCAGCCCTTCGAGCGGGGCGGGACTCAGCAACATCTGTTCAAGGCTGCCATCCTCGTAATCACTCTTGAACAGGCTGTCCTGGCCGATGAGGCTGGCCAGCAATGCCGCCACCCAGATCACTCCGGGTGCCAGACGCCTCAGCAGCGCAGGCTCGGAACCCAATGCGAGCGGAAACAAGGCCGTGACGATTATAAAGAATATGACCGGCGTCGCGAGTTCGCCCCGGCGCCGGTAGGCCAGCCGCAGATCGCGCTGAATCAGCACGGCGACGTTCATACCGGCGCTTCCAGCGCCAGCGTATGCACAGGAAGCGACGCCAACTGCAGAGGCTGATGCGTGGCAAACACCGCCAAGCCGCCGGTGGATAGATGCCGGTCGAGCATCGTATTCAGCAATTCCGCCCCGGCGGCGTCCAGGCTGGCAAGCGGCTCATCCAGGAACCACACGGGCACCCGCGCCAGCAGCAGGCGCGCGAGCGCCGTGCGCCGTTGCTGCCCCATGGACAGAGCGCCGCACGCCATATCCGCCTGCGCGCGCAGGTTCACTTGCGCCAGCGTGCTGTCTATGTCGGCACTCGCCGGTACATACAGGAGCGCGCACACCGCGGCCAGATTCTCGCGTGGGCTCAGCCCCAGCTTCACGCCGTTACTGTGGCCAAGATAACCAAGCGCCGCGCGATAGGTCGCTCCGCTGCGGCGCAGCGGCTCGCCTTGCCACAACACCTCGCCTGCATCACAGCGGCCGAGACCGGCGAGCACGCGAATCAGACTGGTCTTGCCCGCGCCGTTCGACCCCTGTACGTGCAGCGCTTCGCCGGCATGCAACTCGAAATTCAGGTCGCGACACAGACAGCGATCGCCTCGCCAGACGGCGACGCCGCGTGCCGACAGTGTGAGCGGTGCCGTCGCCTGTGCGAACATGGAAATTCAGTGGTGCCCAAGCGCGATCGCGCCGACAATTTTCATGCAAATTAACAACTTGGATAAATGAGACCGCGCTCATTATGGCTCAATTCGTCAGTCCGAATCCGCCAATTTTGTGCCACGCTGTTCCGTACGGCCATGACGTCGGCAGCCAGATACAGTCCGTGGACTGCGCGCGTAAGTCCCGGAAGTCGCTGTGGGTGGACAACCCACTGGATGTGGATTGCAGGGCGCAATTTATGCTTTGCGATTGTACCCCGGCGACCGCCAGGCTTGCATGCTGAGCCGGCGCACGCTGAGTTCGCTTGTCTGGTGCCGTCACCGGGAGCAGACACAACAGTGCGTCGCCATTGCCGAAATTCGCCTTGACGCAGATCAAGGCTTCAGCCACGGGGCCGGAACAGATTGCCGTCCGACGGTCAATCCATGCAGGCGCGTCGCGCCTCCATAACATCGCGATTCCCCGGCGCCGCACTGACGGCGTACAATACGTGTTACGAAGAATATGAGTACGGATGAAGACATCATCCGCGGGCTCATCGAGCGACGCGGACCGGAAGCCGCACACCAATATGCGCAGCAGACGCTGAGGGTTTACCGCCGTGCGGTCCTGAACCCGAGGCACTTTGCCTCGACCCCGCAGTACCGGAGGGCATTCATCATGTCATATCTGTTCTACAAGCATTATCTACGCAGTCCGGCCGCGCCGAGCCGCGGCGGCGGAACACCCGGGGCACGGCCCTCCCCGCCGGCGGGACCGCCCGCGCGCAAACCCAGCATCGAGGAATGCGAACGCATGATTGACGAGCAGCTGGCCGGCTCGTTTCCCGCCAGTGATCCGCCCTCCTGGACGCTCGGCGGCTCGGTCGCCAGCATCCACCGGCCACATTGAGAACCAGCATGTCGGCACGCTTTCCCTCGGTCTCCGCCAACATTCTCGACGCCATCGGCGACACGCCGCTGCTCAAGATCGACGGCATCTACTGCAAGATTGAATTCCTGAACCCCTCGGGCTCGATCAAGGCGCGCATTGCCAAGTACATGATCGAGAAAGCCGAGCGTGAGGGCCTGCTGCATCCGGGCGACACCATTGTGGAGGCTACCAGCGGCAACACCGGCAATGCCCTGTCGCTGGTGGCGGCGGTCAAGGGCTATCGCATGCTGGTGGTCATGCCCGAGGGCATGTCGAGCGAACGCGTGGCGATCTCGCGCGCTTACGGCGCCGAAGTCCTGTTCAGCGGTCATTTCCACGTCAACGACGCCCTGAAACGCGCCGGCGAGCTCGGCAAGCAACCCGGCTATTTCTGCCCGCACCAGTTCGAATCGGAGTGGAACGTGGAGGAAAACCGCGTGCTTCTGGGTCCGGAAATCTTGGCGCAACTGCCCCCAGGCAACGTGCCGGACGCGCTGGTCATGGGCGTGGGCACCGGCGGCACGCTGGTGGGCGTGGGTCAGGCGTTCCGCGCGGTCAATCCCAAGGTACGGCTGTTCGCCATGGAACCGACCGAGTCGCGCACCCTGCTGTGCGGCGAAATCGGCGCACACCAGATCGAGGGCATTTCCGACGGCTTCGTGCCCGGCATTTTTGCGCGTCATCGCGAACTGGTAAACGAGGTGTTGAGCATTTCCAGCAGCCAGGCCGTGGACGCGATGCGCAAACTCGCGTGCGAGCACGGACTGTTCTGCGGGCCGAGTTCGGGCGCGCATCTGCTCGCGGCCCAGCGCGTGCGCAAGCAATACCCGGAACTCAAGACCGTGGTCACGCTGTTCTGTGACAAGGGCGAAAAATACCTGAACGAATATTTCATGCAGCCGGCGGACGCCAAGCCTGTCACGCCCGCGCATTTCACCTGAAGGAGACCACGAGCTTGAACATCAGCGACGTCATTCCGCGCAACATCGGCATGAACCCGAACTCGCGCGTACACCCGGGGAAAGTGTGGCCCAGGCCGGAAGGCGCAACGCATGTCAAGGAATTCCACATCTACCGTTATGATCCGGACAGCGGCGAGCCGCCGCGCCTCGACACCTATTTTGTGGACCTGGACAAGTGCGGGCCGATGGTGCTCGACGCGCTCATCAAGATCAAGAATGAAATTGACAGCACGCTCACCTTCCGCCGTTCCTGCCGCGAAGGCGTGTGCGGCAGCTGCGCCATGAACATGCATGGCACCAACTGGCTGGCCTGCACGCGTGCCATCCGCGACATTCCGGGTACGGTGGAAATCTACCCGCTGAACAGCATGCCGGTCATCAAGGATCTGGTACCGGACCAGACGCACGCCTTCGCCCAATATGCTTCGGTCGAGCCCTGGCTCAAAACCAGCACGCCGCCGCCCGACCGCGAGCGGTTGCAGTCCCCCGCGGATCGCGCGCGGCTCGATGGCTACTACGAGTGCATCCTGTGTTTTTGCTGCACCAGCGGTTGCCCGAGCTGGTGGTGGAACGGCGATCGTTTCATGGGTCCGGCAGTGCTGTTGCAGGCGTATCGCGCACTCGTGGACAGCCGCGACGAAGCCAGCGGCGAACGCCTCGACTATCTGCAGGATCCTTTCAAGCTCTACCGTTGCCACACGATCCTGAACTGCACGCGCACCTGCCCCAAGGGACTCAACCCGGGGCGCGCGATCGCGCAACTCAAGAAGCTGATGGTGGAACGCGAGCACTGACGCAACATGGGCTCCGCCCGGAGGTGGCCGATCATGCCAAATATCAAACTCAAGCGCGTGTACCTGCCGGCCGCGCGCACCGACGGTTACCGCATTCTCGTGGACCGCGTGTGGCCGCGCGGCATCACCAAGGCCAAAGCCAGGGTGGACGAATGGCTGCGCGCCGTGGCGCCCAGCGACGCGCTGCGCAAGTGGTTCGGCCACGAGCGGGGAAGATGGCCGGAATTCAAGCAGCGCTACCTCAAGGAACTGGGCGCCAACCGTGAGGCCACGCAGAAGCTGGTGGACGCTATTCAGGCACACCCCAACGTGACGATTCTGTTCGGCGCGCATGACGAGGAATGCAACCAGGCGGTGGTGCTGTCCATTTACCTGAAACGCCGCCTCGGGCGTTGAGCCCGTCAATTCATTGTCAGGAGAGTCGTATGTCCCAGCCCCTGTACCCCGAATCCACTCCGGAGATTGCCGCGCGCCGCAAGGCGCTCGCGCCCAAGCAGCTCGAAGCCTTCCAGAATTTCAGCCGCGCGGTATTCGCGGCCGGCGCGCTGCCGGAAAAAACCAAGCAGCTCATCGCCGTGGCCGTGGCCCACACTACGCAGTGCCCCTACTGTATCCACGGACACACGCGCGGCGCACTGCGCAGCGGCGCCACCCAGGAAGAGATCATGGAAGCCATCTGGGTGGCATCCGAACTGCGTGCCGGCGCCGCGTATGCGCACTCGGCCCTGGCGATTGACGAAATGGCGCACGCCGCCCACGGCTAAACCGCGGACCGGCGGCCGGCTTATTCGGCCGCGCTACGCCCGATCTCCACGCGCCAGGCCGTCGGGCCCTGCTCCAGGTATTTCCAGGAGAACTTGCCGGTGTGCTCGGCTTCGAACTGGTAGTACAGCGGCTTGGGGTCGTGATCGTTCACCAGCACAAACCGGTCTCCGGTGCGGAGATGGTCGTAGGTTTCGAAAATCTTGCGGTGACGCTCCATCGGAATCAGACTGCGGACATCAAGAATTTGGGCTTCGGCCATGGTGATCTCCTCGTTGACTTGGGGGTGAGTGGATTGGGTGAGCGCATGCAGCACGCCGTTCAGGCGCTCGGCTTCGCGCGGATGCGCGTGGCGCAGTGCTGACCATGCGACCGCCGCGATGCTGCAGGCCGTGTCGCGCTGCGGGGCGCCGCATTCGCCGAGCGCCAGCAGCGCGCGCAGCAGTTGGCGATTGAGCGCCTGCAAAGGCGCGGAGCCGGTCGAGGCTGAATCATTCATTACCGTCATCCGCGATCTGGAAATGCGCTTTGGCGACCGGCGTCATTTTCTGCGGCGACCACGGCGGCTCCCAGACGAGCGTGATGTCCACGTTCTCGACGCCGGGAATGCGCCGGCCGCGATCCTGCACGCCTGCCATGATGTAGTCCTGAGCCGGGCAGCCCGGCGTGGTCATGGTCATGGTGACCTGAATGCCGCGCGCCACGACTTCGAGGCCGTAAATCAGGCCGATGTCCACGATGTTGTAGCCGAGTTCCGGATCGATGACGTCATGCATGGCATCGAGCACGGTTTCGCGGCTCGGGGCGGCGGGAGCCTGCGCGTCACCCATGTGTCAGCCCGCGCGCCGGATCAGCAGGCGCACGCCATCGGCCTGCTTGTCGGTGTGGATCAGGGCGCCGCGCGCCTCGAGCTCCGGATACAGGAACACGGGGTCGCGTTCGTTGATGGCTTCCATCACCGCGCCGGGCGCCAAATGTTCCAGTGCGTCGAGTATGCGCACCAGCGGCTCGGGCGGCTGCAGGCCGCGGTTGTCGAGATGCGTGCACGGTTCCGGCCAGCCTTCGGTGCTGGTGACCGCGGTCGTGGATTTCGGCTTTTCAGCCCTGCCTTTGGGCTGGGCGGTGCCCGGCGTAAACAGCACTTCCCAATCGCCCTCCGCCAGGCGTTTGGCGCTGTGCCCGAAGCCCTTGCGCGCAAGCAGCGCGTACAGCGGCAGGGGCTCGAAGGTCGCGAACAGCCGCAAAGCCTGTCCCGGGCCGAGCTTGCCCACGGCGTCGAGTATGCGCGGCAGCGGCTCGCCACCGTGGCGCAATGCATCGCGCACATCCAATACCAAAGGCTCAATGGTGGTCATCGTGTGACGCTCCGTATTTGTCGGCAAGGGGAACAACTGCAACCCGCGCCTTGGCCGCGTGCGACGTGGCGACCGCCGGTTTTGCGGTCATGAATGGCGCCAGCACGGGCGCAGCCTGCGGCTTGCGTGCGACATAAAACCCGCGCCAGGCGCGCCAGTACTCGAGCATCAATCCAAGCGTGGCAATCATGCTCAGCCCGATGCCGGCGCGGAATACATAGAATTCGCGGCTGAAGGCCGCGAGCACCGCCAACAGCACGCCGATGAAATAAATGATGAACCACGGATAGCCACGCGCCTCATCCACGAGATCCTGCACGCGCGGCACCGGCCCGCGCCCGAGTTTCTGGCCGAAGCGGCCAAGCCAGGCAAGAAACGGCACAATTTTGTAAAGCTGCGTGAGCCCAAGTCCGCTCAGCCAGCCGAATATCACCAGGAACACGAAGATCGCCGCGTCGTCGGCAAGCCTGCGCAATCCGGCCAGCACCAGGGCCATCACCACGCACACCCCGAGCAGCACGAATGCACCGACCGCCGCCTTGTTGTGCAGCTCGATCAGCCTGCGCCTGCGGGTGCGATAAATGCGCAGCATGTCCCAGAGATAAATTCCCACCGCCATCACCACCAGCAGATAACCGGCGTATTCCACGCCCTGCAGAGAGCCCGTCGGCAACCAGATATGCAGCAGGCCGAAGATCAGTGCCAATGCGAACCCCGTGGCCGCGAGGTAATGCACCAGCTCACCGGCCAGACCGCGCTCTTCGGGCGCGAGCGTGAACATCGGCACGAGCTTGTAGGTCACCCCCATGGCCGTGAGCGTGAACCAGCCGCCCAGGCCCGCGAGCGCATGCAAGCCGACGCCATTGGCAAGCAGCACACCCAAGCGCCCGGACAGCCCCGGGACGCTGATGGCGAGTGCAAACAGCAGCCCGAGCGTGATCGTGGCGAGCAGAAACACCAGGCCGGTGAGCACCATGCGGCCGGGCAAGGTCAATGGTTGTGCTTTGAGGAGCGGCACGCCGATGTCGTAACAGGCAAACAGCACGCCAACGATGACCAGCGCGCCGCCCGCCGGCAAGCAGCGGATTATCGCCGCAGCGCCCAAACCCATGCCGATGAATCCGCAGATCATGAGCAGCAAGCCGATTTCGATTGCGCCCAGCGTCACCAGTTCCAGGGGCTGGCTCGACAACGCCTTGGACGTAATCACCGGAATGAACTGAAACAGCGCGCCCAGCATCAACAGCAACAACCAGCCGATGGTGAGCAGATGCACGGCCAGCAGCGTGCCGGGCGCGGACACCGGCTGCATTGGCCAGCTCACGCCGGCAAGTATGACGCCCTGTGCAATCAGGAAATTCACCAGCGCACAGGCAAAAAACAGCAGTGTCCAGCGCGACAGGCGGTTGCTTACCATGATTCCCCGTCCCCCCGCGCCTCACTCGCGGTCATCGCAAACCTCAATGACTTCACCGCGCACGCGCACCGGGAAGCTGTGCACGCCCTCGTAGGCCGGCGCCTTGAGCGCTGCGCCGGTACGGATGGAGAATTCCGCGAGATGCCGCGGACACACCGCACGTTCGCCCTCGACCCAGCCGCCCGAGATATCGCCGCCGTCATGCGTGCAGATGTCTTCGATGGCAAAATACTCGCCGTCCAGGTTGAACACCGCGACATCGGATCCGTTGAGTGTGATGACTTTGGATTTGCGGTCGGGAATCTCGCCGCGGCGCGCGGCTTCGAACCACTGTGACATGCCAACCCCTGCGGCGCTGCTGGTGCATGGCACTGTAAGCGCCGTGTCACGGCCCCGCCTTGATGTGAATCAAGGCCCGCAATGCGGACGCCGACTAGGCTGATGGCGTGGCACGATTGCGCGCGCAAGTCGACGCCATGTCACGCGCCGGCGTGCGAGACTTACTGTTGTACAGCGGTAGAAAATTGGTCACCCAGGAGAATAGGCGTGCGATCCGGCAGGGCCTGCGCGGCAGATTGCCGCATCCTCAATGCATACGCACCCGGATAACCGCCGGATCATCCCGGTGATCCAGCAGCAGGCGGCGCACCCGCTCCTGCCACAAGCGGCGAAATTCGCCGGACTCCGCTGGGCTGGCGCTCCCGCCCAAACACCGTGGCAGCAACTCCCGCACGCGCGCATCCATCGGTACCCGCGACAGGTCTGCGGACGCCTCGGCGCACGCGCCGGTGTCAACACGCGTGAAGCGCATTTCCGCGTTCAGGTCCGCATCGAATGCCAGCAGCTCGCAGCGCTTGAATTGACCGCCGATACCCTTGAACCCGCCTTCCCCGGCGGCGCCGGTGATCAGGCTGGCCACATTGGCGGTGACGCCGGCCGTACCCTCGCACTGCGCGCCGCTGACCGCAACGCGGATAGCGCCGCGCAACGGCACTTCTCCCGGGTAGAGCGCATTGAGCGCGGTGCGCGTCATGAGGAACGCCGCCGCGACCGTGGGACAGGAATGCCCGGCGAGCGCCACCACGTTTGCGTAACGGTATTCCATGAGGCCATCCTGCACCGCACCGAGAAACTCGGCGAGCGGATCGCGCATCACGATTACCGGCGCGGCCTCGAAAAATTCTGGATAACGCATCATCGACCTGACTCCTTGCCCGCACGCGGGCATATCATCACCTGGGAAGCCGCTTGTAGGCCTGGGCGGCGCCGTGCGCATTGATTTGCATCAAGCCCGGCTCCCCAACCGGATGCACGCATGATCATCGAATCGCTGCTCGACACCGATCTCTACAAATTCACCATGATGCAGGCGGTGCTGCATCGCTTTCCGTCGGCCGAGGTCGAATACCGCTTCCGTTGCCGCAACCATGGCGAAGGCTTGACCGATCTCGCCGGCCGCATCCGCGAGGAGATTGCCGCGCTTTGTCGCCTGCGCTGCCGGCCGCGGGAATTGGAGTATCTGCGCAGTCTGCGCTATCTGAAAAAGGATTTCGTGGAGATCCTGCGGATCTTCCACTTGCAGGAGGATCACGTTCAGGTGACGGCCGATCGCGGCCAACTGGAAATCATCATCCGCGGCCCCTGGCTGCACACCATCCTGTTCGAGGTGCCGGTGCTCGCCATTGTGAGCGAACTGCATGCTGAAACCCGGCGTAACGCAGACAGCCGGCAGATCGGTGCCGCCCGGCTCGAAGAAAAAATCCTCCGGGTGCGCGCACTGCGCGACGGACAGGAGTTCCGGTTTTCCGAGTTCGGCACGCGCCGGCGCTGTTCGCACGACTGGCAGAAAACCGTGGTCAAGCGTCTCGCCGAAGCATTGCCGGACAATCTGGCGGGCACCAGCAACGTGCGGCTCGCGATGGAACTCAGCCTCACGCCCATCGGCACCATGGGCCATGAGTTCCTGCAGGCCTGTCAGGCACTCGGGCCGCGGCTCGCGGACAGCCAGCGCTTCGCGCTCGAAGCCTGGGCGCAGGAGTACCGCGGCGATCTCGGCATCGCGCTCAGCGATGTCATCGGCGTGGACGCCTTCCTGCGGGATTTCGATCTGTATTTCTGCAAGCTGTTCGACGGCGTGCGTCACGATTCCGGGGATCCCGTCGCCTGGGGCGAAAAAATCCTGGCGCATTACCGGCGCATGCGTGTGGACGCGCTTACCAAGACGCTGGTGTTCACCGACGGACTCGACATCGCCTCGGCGATCCGCATCCATGAACATTTTTGCGGGCGCACGCGCATCGGTTTCGGCATCGGCACGAGTCTCAGCAACGACATGGGTTTCAAGCCGCCCGACATGATCATCAAGATGACACGCTGCAATGGGCAGGCGGTCGCCAAAATCAGCGACGATCCGGCCAAGACCCTGTGCACCGACGCCGGTTATCTTGCCTATCTCAGGAAGGTATTTGCCGCATGAACACCCTGGTCCCTCCTGCGCGCGCCGTATCCGTTGCGCCCATCTTGCAACAGCCGTTCCGGCTATTGTTCCTGTGCGCCGCGCTCTCGGCCTCGCTTGGCATATTCACCTGGGCGCTGTTCCTGCACCTGGGCTGGCTGCCAGCCGCGTCGCTGACGCCGCTCGCATGGCACGGTCATGAAATGCTGTTCGGTTTCGCAGGCGCGCTGGTGGCGGGCTTCCTGCTGACCGCGGTGGCCGAATGGACCAGGCTCGCCACGTTCACCCCCACAACGTTGATATTGCTGGTGGTGGTATGGGCCGCGGCGCGCGTGTTGTTCCTGCTGCCGGCGCACGTGCCGTATGCGGTCGCCGCCGTAGTGGATTGCGCGTTCTTTCCTCTGCTGTTGCTCATGGTGGCGCGGCCGATAATCGCAAGCCGCAATCGCCGCAATTATTTCGTGGTCGGGCTGCTGTCTGCTTTCACACTCGCGGATGTGGCATTTCATCTGAGCGTTGTCCATATCCTCTCCGTGTCCGCAAGCCGCGTGCTCTACTGGGTGATTGACCTGTTCGCGGTGCTCATGCTCGTCATCGGCGGGCGAGTGATTCCGTTTTTCACCAGCCGCCGCCTCGGCCACGTCACCGTGCGCCGCTGGCGCTGGCTCGACTGGAGCGTGAACGGTGGCGCTGCGCTGCTGGTAGTGCTCGACATTGTGTTGCCCGGATCGCCGGCGCTCGGCGTAATCTCGTTCGTGGTGGCGGCACTGGTACTGCTGCGTTGGTGGAACTGGCAACCCTGGAAAACCGGGCGCGAACCGATGCTCTGGGTACTGCACTTGGGATACTTGTGGCTCGCGGCGGCGCTGGCTTTGCGCGGCGTGGCGCTTCTGACCCATGCTTTCCCGGAAATCACCGCGCTGCACGCCATTACCGTGGGCGCGCTCGGCTCGCTCTCCATCGGCATGATGACGCGCGTGGCGCTTGGCCACACCGGGCGGGCGATGGCTGCTGGCCCGTTCATGGCGGCAGCTTTCGTGCTGGTGAGCGTGGCGGCGGTGCTGCGTCTGATCGGCGCTCCCGGGCTGCTGCCAACCGCGGGCGTGCTTTGGGCGCTGGCCTTCGCGATTTATTTCCTGCGCTTTCTGCCGGTAATGTTCGCGCTGCGGCAGGGCTAAATACAACGCCGCGCCTCAGAATCCGTGCCGCGTTGAAATTGCCGCAGGTCGCGCCAGGTCGGAATGAGTTGTCTCGCAACTGGCCGGCCCGGCCTAATCTCCGGACTTGCCATCTGCGGACGCTGCCGGGACCGCGTAACTGTGATACGTCGGGCTGGCCGCGAACTGCTCCGGCACCTGCCACATGCTCGCGCCGTACCACGCGGCCCAGGCGACGATGATGAGCGTCATCACCCACACCCATACGGGAATCGAGGAATGCGTCTCGGCACGCTCCGGCTCGAAGGGTTCATCGGCGCTGAAAGCATTCACACCGAGTTCGATGATGCCGTGGCGGATGCTGTTGGGTGCGAGCCCGGTCACCGTCAGGCCCGGCCCGTTGCGGACCTTGAAGGGAATCTCGCGCACCGACACCTTGCCGGTGACGTCGGTGGCGTGCACCGTGATGCGGTGCGCTCCGTCCGCGAGCGTAAAAGTGTTGAGCTTGATGCGCGTGGGCAGCGCTTCATCGGCAATCGGCACCAGATTGTCGTCCACGTAAATCTGCACGTGGGCGCGCTTGCGCTCGTTCACTCGCTCAGCGGTCATCGTCCAGTACTCCGTATTTGGGATGGCGCTTGTCATGCTCGCCCGGATGGATCAGCAGCCAGATGGCGTACACATAGCAGCCGAGCGTGATCAGCCCGCCCCCCGCCAGAATGATGAGGTTGCCAATCAACGGTCCCACGATGTGATGTTCCATGATCTTACCCGCCTAATGCTTGAGTTTGGCGCGCTCGGCCGCGACTTCGGCCGGGGTGGCGAGCGGCGAGTGATTGCCCCAGGAGCTGCGCTCGTGGTCAATGATGTTGGCGATCTGGGCGTCGCTCAGCACCGACTTGAACGAGGGCATCTGGCCGGGATACACGGTGCCGCCCACGTTTGCGCCCTGCAGGCCTTCCAGGATCACGTGAATTTGCCGGGTGGGATCGGCCGCGAGCACCACGGCGTTGCCCTTGAGCGGGGGAAATACGCCGGGAATGCCCTCGCCGCTCGCCTGATGGCAGACCGCGCAGTTGGCGGAAAAGAGCTTCGCGCCCTCCGCCGCGTCAAACGCCGGCGCAGTCGCCGTTGCCGTCGGCGCATGTGACGGCGCGACAGGCGCCGCGGAGGGCGGCTGATAGCCGGGAATCGGCGGCTGCTTGAGCGACAAGAGATAGGCCACCAGTGCCACGGCTTTTTGCGACGGGATCACGACGCCGTGCTTGGGCGCATAGGGCTTCGGCACCGGCACCGGCGTCACACCGGCCGGCGCTTGCGGCACCTCGCGGAACAGAAAACTGAAGTCCGGCATGATGGATTGCGGTACCACCGAACGCGGATCGTAGAGGTGCATGTATTGCCATACCTCGCTCGGTTGGCGCGCGCCGATGTTGGAAAGATCCGGGCCGTTGCGCTCGGAGCCAAGCAGCTCCGGCGTCTGGTAGGCAAGATCACCCGCCGCGGTCGGCCGGCCGAAAACGGCGTCTTCCGGCAGCGGTCGCACCTGCTGGGTGTGACAGTAGCTGCAGCCGTTGGCGACATACACGTCACGGCCTTCGGCTTCGAGCGGCGTGAGCGGCTTTACGCCCGGACCGGGCGGAGTCTTCGACAACTCGATGCCGGGCAACACGCCCATGAGCACCGCGAGAATCGCGTACACCAGCGTCGAGCCGCCGGCAATCAGGACAAGCGCCTTCATGCTGCGGCCTCGGCGGCCAGCGCGGCCAGCGCTTTGGGCCGCCGGCCGTAGGTCATGAACCAGACGTTCCAGGCGAAGATCAGATGCCCGAGGAACATCATGCTGCCGCCGATCGCGCGCCACAACCAATAGGGCGCCATGTTCACGACCGAATCAATGAACGGCAGACCGTGCACCCAGTCCAGGCCCTGGATGGTGCCGCCGATCGAGAGCGCCAGCACGTAAATGATCATGCCGATCGTGGCCAGCCAGAAATGGATGCCCATGAGCAGATTGTTGGCCTGCTTGCCGGTGATGCGCGGCAACAGACCGTACACTCCGCCCCAGATCACGAAGGTGATGAACCCGTACATGGTGAGATGCGAATGGCCCACGGTGAAGTTGGTGAGGTGCCAGATCTGCTGCAGTGAGCGGAAGGCTTCCACCGTGCCCTGGCTGGAACCGATCAAATAACCGAGCACGCCCACCAGCACGAACATCGCGGGCGAGCGGTACAAGCGCTCCGGACGGCCGCGCATGGTAAGCAGGTAATTCGCGCTGCCCGCCCACACCGGCACCAGCATCGCCACCGAAAACACGATGGCGATGGTTTGCAGCCACCACGGCAGCGGGCTGAACAGGAAATGGTGCGAGCCGATGATCGGATAGAAAATCAGGTTAGTCCAGAACGCGAATACGCCGAGCGCATAGGAATAAATCGGCCGGCTGAACAGTTTCGGAATCGCGTAATACAGGACGCCGAGCGCCATGGGCGTGAACCACAGGCCCACGGCGTTGTGCATGAAAAAGCCGGATACCGCCACCTGTCCCAGGCCGTACTGATACCACGGAATGATGGCCACAATGGCGATGATGCAGGTCCAGAGCACGCCGCCGATGGTGTACCAGTTGGAAAGATAAATGTCCTCGGTGCTGCGCCGCGCGACCGTGGCAATCAGATTCCAGGCCGTGACCACCAGCGCCGCGAGGAACACCAGCCGGATCGGCCACACCCACTCGCGGTATTCGAGCGTGCCGTCGTTGATGCCGAGATCGAGCGTCACCGTGCCGGCAATCGCCGCCAGGTTGAACAATGCCAGACCCACCCAGGCGAGCGTCGCGCTGTACAGGCGCGTGCGCGAACTGCGTGCCGCGACGTAGTAGGCGATGCCCACGAGCCCGATGCTCGCCCAGGCATAGAAGGTGTCGTTGGTATGGATGGGCCGCAGCCGCCCGAAGGTGAGCCAGCCCGCGTGCGCCCAGAATTCCGGATACACGAATTTGAAGGCCAGAATCACACCGATGAAGGTGGCAAACACCAGCCACGCGGCCGCGCAGATCGTATATACGTTGAATACGGTGCGCAGCGTGTTTTGCTCCGCCGGCGTCAGTCCCGACGGCGAAGACGCGACCATCGTTTGCATGCGAGCCCCCTCAGCGCGTGGTTGCACGATTCGGCCTATTTGACGGCTTGCATCAGCTGCTCAAGCCGGCGTTTGTTCAGCAGTGGCTGCGCTTCCATGGCTTCGGCGGCCTTCTCGGCCGCCTTCTGGTTTCAGTGTGGCGGTGCCGACGGCATCATCGGCATCCGGTCCGAATCAGAAGCACTGCTGAATTATACGTCGCGCGAATGGCGTCGGCTTACTTCACATGCCGGCGCGTATGTTCGTGCGCTTGGCGATGCAGACCTTCGATCTCGATGTTCGGCTGCGCGAGTTCCTCGTTCGGCTCGGCCTGCTCTTCCAGAATGTACACGCTGCCGCAGTAGGGGCATTGCGCCACGCCGCTTTCCTGAATATCCAGATAGACACGCTGATGTGAATCCCACAGGCTCATGGCGGGCGTCGGACAGGACAGCGGCAAGTCCTTCCAGGTCACGTGATAGACCTTTTGTGCGTTGGGAATTTGCCGCCCCGACTCCATGGCGTTATCTTGCACTCAGCGCGTGAGCAATGGAAGCTTGTTCGGCACGCCATCCCATTGCTTGGCATCCTCCGGCGCCGCGATTTTGTGGTCCAGCACCGGCCACTGGGGCGCGAGTTCGGCATTCAGCTCGAGATAATGTTCCTGCCCCTTGGGCACGTCGTCGTCGGCGAAAATCGCCTCCACCGGACACTCGGCCACGCACAGCGTGCAGTCAATACACTCCTCGGGGTCAATCACCAGCATGTCGGGGCCGGCATGGAAGCAGTCCACCGGGCAGACTTCCACGCAATCGGTGTACTTGCACTTGATGCACTGCTCGGTCACTACATGCGTCATGGGCTTACCTCCTTGCCCCGTTTGCGCTGAAGCGCGGATAATGCTGCGCCGGGCAACAAGCGTGCGCCTTGATGCAAATCAAGCCTGCCATGGCGCCTCACGAAGTTACAGCGGGAATCGCATGGAACCCGACGACACACTGGCGCGTGAACTTCGCCACCATTATCTGTTCTCGGCCCTGAGCGACGCGCAGCGCACGCGTGTGCTTGCGCATGCCGCGCTGCGTCCATTCGCCGCCGGCGAGCACCTGTTCAGTCACGGTGACGGGGCGGCGAACTTCTTTTTGCTGCGCCAGGGCAGCGTCAAACTCTACCGGCTGTCGCCAGGCGGACACGAAAAAATCATGCGCTTCATCCGACCGCCGCAGACCTTTGCCGAGAGCGTGATGTTCATGGACACGCCGCGCTATCCGGTGCACGGCGCAGGTGTTGAAGCCGGTGAACTCGTGGCCTTCGACCGCGACGCATTTCTCGAAATTCTGCAGGAGTCATTCGCCACCTGCCGGGCGGTGATGGCGCAGATGACGCAGCGCATCCAGGCGCACTGGGACGAGATCGAGGCGCTGACGCTCGAAAACAGCCGTTATCGCGTGGTGCATTACCTGCTGGGACTGGTGCCGAGCGGCGAGCACGGCCGGGTCAGCGTGACCCTGCCGGCGCGCAAGATGCTGATTGCCGCACACGTCGCGGTGACGCCGGAAACCCTGTCGCGCACCTTGCGCGCGCTCCACGATGAGGGCTTGATTGAGATCGCCGAGGATCGCGTCACGATCCCGGACACCGAAGCCTTACGTCGCCACATGCACTAGTGCGCGCCGTTGGCCTGCAAGCCGGGGAACTGGCGGAGAGCGTGCGCAAGCTCATCGCGCTGCGTCTCGGAAAAGATCTGCGGCAGGGCCGCGAACAATGCCATCTCTTCCCGCGCGTGGTGATGTTCCAGGATGTGTTTCAGCGTCTTTTCCTCATCCAGCAGCGCAATCAAAGCCGCGGTGGTGACTCCGCGGCGGCGCAGTTTGGCAAATCGCAGACTCAACTTGCCTGCCAGCTCCTGAATGCGCTGATGCTCGGCGGAGTAAACCCGCGCCGGCCACTGGTTTGGCAGCTTCTCGCGCGGACAATAGGGCAGCAGGTAGCGCTCTTCCAGTTCGATATGCTGGACCAGCCGTTTGCGGTGGGAATCCAGCAGGCGTGCGGCGCGTGCCCACGCGCGCGTGACCAGCGCAGCCTGGTGGCGGGCGAACAATTGCGTGAGCGCCGCATGCTCATCGGCCAACGTGGTAAAGGGATCAAAACTCAGCATGGCCCTCAGCCGAAACCGTGACTGCCGGAAACCGCGCCGGCGATGATCACCAGCGCAATCACCAGCAACACCAGATGCACGCGCTGCATGCGGCGCCAGCGTACCCGCTCATCACCGCCGCGGCGCATGATGTGCCGCAGCAGGCCCGTGGGTCCGAGCACGAACAACAGCAGCATGAACAGCAGCCAGTACAGAGCCATGGCATCCAGCCACCAGAACCTGGCCTGCAGGAACATGGACCAGAGATTCAGCCGGAACAGCAGGTAAATGCCGGACAGGCCCACCAGGATCACGGCTACGCGCGCCTGCGGCTCGAAGCGGCCTTCGACGACGCGGAAAGCCGCCTGTGCATCCCCGAGCTGTGCCCGGCGCAATAACGGGAGAAACACCGCCGTGATGAACGCCAAGCTCCCGATCCACCACAACACGGACAGCACATGTACAACCAGGGCAATCGCGATATCCGGCATCGAAGCCCTCCTGCGAGCGAGAGTATCTGGATGTGAGCGGCGCAAGACCTTGATCTGCATCAAGCGGAAATTTACAAGCGACCGGAAAGTACCAACGGAGTTGCGTTTGTCACGCTGGAGGACGGCACCGGCCGCGTCAACACGATTGACCGGCCCAGGCTCGGTGAACGCAAGACACGCATCGGCCCGAACGCCCCGACACGACGGCGGGGCTGGACTTCATGCCATGGGCGAGAAGCGAAGCTTCGAGCGCCTGCACATGGATGTGCAGGCTGGACGGCCCGCCAGGGACGGTGCCGTGCCCCTTCGCGCATGCACTTCAATTGGTGCCCGGGGCCGGAATCGAACCGGCACGGCCGTTAGCGGCCAAGGGATTTTAAGTCCCTTGCGTCTACCAGTTCCGCCACCCGGGCGGGCAGGTCAAACACCAAAACAACGAGGCTAGGGTCGGAATCGAACCGGCGTACACGGCTTTGCAGGCCGCTGCATGACCACTCTGCCACCTAGCCATTCCTGAAACGGAAAAGCCGAAGAAATTTACCATACACGGCCGTGCAGCTTCAGCGCAGGCGAGACCGGTGTGCGGGCGAGCAATAAAAAACCCCGGAGCGGCCGAGGTTTGAATCTGGAGCGGGAAACGAGGCTCGAACTCGCGACCTCAACCTTGGCAAGGTTGCGCTCTACCAACTGAGCTATTCCCGCATCGGGGCGCGATATTGCAGGCCCGCCCCGGACCTGTCAAGGCGCGCTCCGGTCGCGCTTCAATTCCGGCCAGGCGGCGAGCAGGTACAGGCTCATGGACCAGAGCGTCAACGCCGCGGCGATCACCAGCAGACCCACACCCAGGTCGTAGATGGGCACGCTCGCGAGCGGATAGCGATACAGCAGCAGCACGATGGCAACCATCTGCGCCGCGGTCTTGACCTTGCCGAGCCAACTCACGGCCAGGCGCTTGCGCGAACCCAGCTCCGCCATCCATTCGCGCAATGCCGAGATCGTGAGTTCGCGGCCGATGATGATCATGACGGGGATGGCCATGGCCACGCGCGGATCGGCCTGCAGGATCAGCACCAGCGCCGCCACCACCATGAGCTTGTCGGCCACCGGGTCCATGAACGCGCCGAAGGCCGAGGTCTCGTTCCAGCGGCGCGCCAGCCAGCCGTCGAACCAGTCGGTCACGGCCGCGAGCGCAAACACCAGTGCGCTCACCGGCGGGGCCCAGGTGAACGGCAGGTAAAACACCACCACGAACACCGGAATCAGCGCGATGCGCAATAAAGTAAGAATGTTGGGCGAGTTGAACTTCACGCGTGCTACTCAATTGTGGTCGTGAAACAGGGCATAGATCTGCACCGCCAGCTCCCGGCCTATGCCCCGCACACTGGTCAAGTCCTCGACCCCGGCGCGCGTGATGCCCTGCAGCCCGCCGAATTGCTTGAGCAGCAGTTGCCTGCGCTTGGGGCCCAGACCCGCTACGCTTTCCAGCACGGAAGTCCTGCGCGCCCGGGCCCGCCGCAGCCGGTGCCCGGCAATCGCAAAGCGGTGCGCCTCGTCGCGGATCTGCTGGATCAAATGCAGGGCCGGCGAATCGGGCGGCAGTATAAGTGGCGCTCCCCGGCCCGACAAGAAAAGCTGCTCCAGACCCGGCCGGCGTGCAGGTCCCTTGGCGACCGCCACCAGCGTGACGCCTTCGACCTGCAGCTCCTCCAGCACCTTTTCGGCCTCGTGCAACTGGCCCTTGCCGCCGTCAATCAACAGCACGTCGGGAATCTCGCCCTCGCCCTGCTTGAGGCGCGTGTAGCGCCGCATGAGCGCCTGATGCATGGCGCCGTAATCGTCACCCGGTGCCACTCCTTCTATATTGAAACGCCGGTACTGTGCCTTGGCCGGACCCTCGGCATTGAACACCACGCAGGATGCCACCGTACCCTCGCCCATGGTGTGACTGATGTCGAAACACTCGAGGCGCGCGGGCAACTGATCCAGGCTCAGGGTTTCGCGCAGCGCTTCGTAGCGCTCGCGCAAACCCGCATCCATGGCCAGGCGCAGATTCAGCGACTGCAGGGCATTGGCACGCGCCAGCTTCAGGAGCTTTACGCCTTCGCCGCGCAGCGGACGGCGGATCGCGACCCGGTGCCCGGATTGCGACGCCAGGGTTGCGGCGAGCAACGCCGCATCGGTGAATTTTTCGGACACCAGAATCTCGCGCGGGATGTCGCGCCCGAGATAATACTGGGGCAAAAACGCTGACAATACTTCCTGCGGAGAAGTCTCGCCCACGGTCTTGGGATAAAACGCGCGGCTGCCGAGGCTGTGACCGCCGCGCACCAGCATGACCGCCACGCAATGCATGCCGGCCCGCGAGCTGGCCGCGATGACGTCACTATCGCCCTGCGCGGAATCTATGTGCTGGCGCTCGGCGGTGCGGCGCAAACTCGCAATCTGGTCGCGATAACGCACCGCCAGCTCGTAGTTTTGCGCGGCGGACGCCGTCTCCATGCGCTTGACCATGGTATCCATGACTTCACGCGTGCGGCCTTCCAGAAACATGATGGCGTGCTGCACCTCTTCGGCATACTCATCGCGGCTGATGAAGTTCACGCACGGCGCCGTGCAGCGCTGGATCTGGTACTGCAGGCACGGCCGGGTACGGTTGCGGAAAAACGCGTCATTGCACGCACGCAACCGGAACAGCTTCTGCAGCAGTACCACGGTTTCACGCGCCGCGTGCGCGCTCGGGTACGGACCGAAATAACGGCTGCCGGGACGTTGCGGCCCGCGATACACGCTCATGCGCGGGAACGGCATGCCGGTCTCGATGCGGATGTAGGGATAGCTCTTGTCGTCGCGCAGCACCACGTTGTAGCGCGGGCGATGCGCCTTGATGAGGTTGTTCTCGAGCAGCAGCGCTTCCGTTTCGGTGTGCGTGACGCTCACCTCGATGGACGCCAGATGCGCGAGCATCGCCCGGGTCTTCGGCGACTGTCCGGACTTGCGAAAGTAACTGGCCAGGCGCTTGTTGAGATTGCCGGCCTTCCCCACATAGAGAATTTCGCCGCGCGCATCCAGCATGCGATATACGCCCGGCGCCTGCGTGACATTGGCGAGAAAGCGCTGGCTGTCGAAACCGGATTTGCCCGTCATGGATGCTGCATATCAGGCCGGACTGTGTGCATATTGGCCGGGTGCGGGCCGCGTCACTCGCGCGGGCCGGAATGCTGCGGTTTCTCCTCGATGACGCCGTAACGCAGCGCGAGCCGCGTCAGTTCGACGGCATTGGTGACGCCGAGTTTGACGAACAGGCGTGCGCGGTAGGTGCTCACGGTCTTGGGACTCAAATGCAATTTGCCGGCGATGGCCTGCGAAGGCTGGCCGCCGGTAATCATGAGCATCACCTGCATTTCGCGCTGCGACAACTGCTCGAAGGGCGAGCCGCGGCTGGCATCCACTTTGGCGAGTGCCAGTTGTTGCGCGATGCTCGCCGTGATGTAGCGCTTGCCGGCATGCACCTGGCGGATGGCGGCAACAATTTCCTCGGCAGCGCAGTCCTTGGTGAGATAGCCATGCGCGCCGGCTTCCATGAGGCGCAACGGATACGGCTCGGTGGCGTGCACCGACACCACGATCACCTTGAGTGCCGGGTTGCGCGCCAGCAGCCGGCGCGTGGCTTCGAGGCCGCCAATTCCGGGCATGCTGACGTCCATCAGCACCAAGTCGATGCCCAGAGTACGGCTGAGCTCGATGGCGGCTTCACCGGACTCCCCCTCACCCGCCACGCGTATGTCCGGTGTGTCTTCGAGAATCAGGCGAATGCCGGTGCGCACCAGCTTGTGGTCATCTACCAGCAGCACCCGGATCATGCAAGCACCGTACCCCTTGCCGAAACGCTACGGAGAGATTACGGCAAATCCACAGCCTTGCCTAGCGCGCGTTATTCCATGTGCGCAATCACCGCGTCACCAAATCCCGAGCAACCCACCAGCGTGGCGCCGGGAATCAGGCTCTGCATCTTTTCCTCGACATTGCGCCGCCCGGCAATCTCGCGCTTGGACACGCGGATGGCCCGGCGCAGGCGCGCGAGATCGTAGGTCATGATTTTGGCGGCGATGGTGCGCGCCATGCCGTGCAGGATCTGGTCCGCGGCCTCGGTCCAGCCGAGATAACGCAGCATCATTTCCGCCGACAGGATGATGGAACCCGGATTCACGCGGTCCTTGCCGGCGAACCCCGGCGCGGTGCCGTGGGTGGCTTCGAATACCGCATAACCGTCGCCGATGTTGCCGCCCGGCGCGATGCCGATGCCGCCTACCTGCGCCGCGAGTGCATCGGAAATATAATCGCCATTCAGATTAAGCGTAGCGATTACATCGAAATCCTCCGGCCGCATCAGGATCTGCTGCAAGAAATTATCCGCAATAACATCCTTCATCACGATATCGTGGCCGGTCTTGGGATTCTTGAATTTGCACCAGGGGCCGCCGTCAATGTCCTGTGCGCCGAATTCCTCCTTCGCCACCTGGTAGCCCCAGTTGCGGAACGCGCCTTCGGTGAACTTCATGATGTTGCCCTTGTGCACCAGGGTCACCGACACGCGGTCGTGATCTATGCAATAGCGGATCGCTTTGCGCACCAACCGCTGCGAGCCTTCCTTGGACACCGGCTTGATACCGATGCCGGAGCTGTTGGGGAAACGGATGCCGGTGACGCCCATCTGCTGCCGCAGAAAGGTGATGATCTTGTGGACTTCCGGCGTGCCGGCCGCCCACTCGATGCCGGCGTAGATGTCCTCGGTGTTCTCGCGGAACACCACCATGTCGGCGAGTTCCGAATCCTTCATGGGCGTTTCGACACCGGGGAAATAGCGGATCGGCCGCACGCAGGCGTACAGGTCCATGGCCTGACGCATGGCCACGTTCAGCGAACGGATGCCGCCGCCGACCGGCGTGCCGAGCGGCCCCTTGATGGACACCACGTATTCGCGCAACGCGTGCAGGGTTTCATCCGGGAGATACACGTCCTTGCCGTATTTCTGCACCGCCTTCTCGCCGGCATAGACTTCCATCCAGCAGAGCTTGCGCTTGCCGCCATACGCCTTTTGCACCGCCGCATCCGTGACCTTGCGCATCACCGGCGTCACGTCCACGCCGATGCCGTCGCCTTCGATGAATGGAATGACCGGCTGCTCAGGCACGTTGAGAGTGGTGTCACTATTGATTTCAATGCGTGCGCCGTCTTTCGGCAGCACGATTTTTTCAAATTTCATAGACAACCTTTTCAGCCCGGGTTCAGAACAAGTTGTTCACCCTCTGCTGCCGTGTTCAACCGCTTATCGAAACTTAACAGACAAAGCTCCGGCAGTTCGGCTTGCAGTGTTTTTG